>JBEAZL010000266.1:0-2720 GCA_041170085.1 Bacteroidota bacterium | reverse complement strand
GCACCATACTGTCCGGCTTCGCCCGTCACAAATTGTATTTGGGGATTGGTTCGCCAGTTGTCCTCATTATTCCCGAACCACGTGATACCATTACTGGTGATCTTGCCTACACTGCATGCTTTAGCAGATGGCTGGAGCAGTATAAGGAACAGAAATAAACTTAAGAGTGGTCGTTCGTTTATCAGCATATATCCGGTAACGCGTCGGACAAATGTATTATTGTCAGTTATGGCCAGGTCAACAGGCCGGGGGTATACTGCCCGCTCAGTATGCTGAATTCGGGATTTCCTTAACACAGGCTTCACATTAAGGAGGTAATTTTGTGGTCAGATGCCTTCTAAGCAGCCAATAAAGTACATCAATCGCGAGCTCTCATGGATCGACTTTGATGGTCGGGTTCTGGAAGAGGCTGATGATCGGAGCAATCCGATTGTTGAAAGACTGCGCTTTCTGGGTATTTTTTCGAATAATCTGGATGAGTTTTATAAGGTCAGGATCGCAGGTCTTCAGAAGGGTATATCTGCAGGAGTTAAGAAGAATGACGACTGGGGTTATGATCCAGAGAAGACCTTGAAGCGTGTTGAGAAGCGCGTCGTAGAGCAGCAGAAACGATTTGATCTGATTTTCAGGAAGCTAAAGGGAGAGTTGTCCGACAGGGGCATTGATATTGTCAGTGAACGAACCTTTAGCAAGGTCAATAAGCGCTTCATTCAGGAGTACTTCGACGAACATGTAAGGCCATTGCTCGTACCCACGAGAATTTCATCGGATAAGAAATTCCCTGAACTTGAAGACGGAACTCTTTATCTCGGTGTGGTTTTGTGGCCCAGGTCGGGGGATTATCTCCGCGAGTTTGCCATAGTTCCAGCTCCGGCTGAACTGCCGAGATTCCTCGCATTACCACCTGCACGCAACAGGCAGGAAGTAATGTTTCTCGATGATGTGATCAGGCTTCATTTGCGAAGCCTGTTCGGCGAGCAGAAGTACATCAGAGCAACGGCTTATACCATTAAAATCAACCGCGATGCTGAGCTCGAAATTGATGATGATTTCAGTCAGAGTGTAGTAGAGAAACTCAGAAAAGGAATTGCACGCAGGAAGAAGGGCAGGTATGTGCGTCTGTTGTACGACAAGAATATGGACATCGAGTTGCTTGATCTGATGTTGCGCAAGACCCAGATTAGAAAAAGCGTCAATATCATTCCTGGTCCGAGGTACCATAACAAAAAGGATCTGATGTCCTTCCCTGATTTCGGCAGACCAGACCTTTGTTTCAAACCCCTTCCTGCGTTACCACATCCCCGCATAACCAATGGGGCGTCGGTCATGGGTGAAATGGAAAAGGGGGATATCCTGCTTCAGTTTCCTTATCACTCTTTCAGCCCTATTGTTGATTTGTTGCATGAAGCGGCTATGGATCCTCAAGTCACCACGGTGAGGGCTTGTCTTTATCGCATAGCCAGGGATTCCAAAGTGGCAAGGGCACTGGCGCTTGCCGCTCAAAACGGAAAGAAGGTGGTGGTTTTCATTGAGGCCCAGGCAAGGTTCGATGAAGCCAACAACCTCAATTGGGGAGAGAAGCTGAAGAAAGCAGGTATGAAGGTGATGTACACATTGCCTGGCCTGAAGGTACATGCGAAGGTGATTCTGATTACGAAGAGAGTCAATGGAATTTCTACGCTGTTCAGCCATATAGGCACCGGTAATTTGAATGAAAAGACAGCAGCTTTATACGCAGACTTTTCGCTGCTGACAGCAAGCAAGAAAATTGGCAGGAACATCAGAAATATCTTTCAGTATCTTGAGAATCGACAGCAGATTCCGGTCATCGATGAACTGTTGGTAAGCCCGTTTAACACGCGACAGAAGCTGCTGCGTTATATCAGAAGGGAGGCGTCGAATGCATCCAAGGGAAGGCCAGCCTGGATGATTCTGAAGATGAATAGCCTTACTGATACTGAAATGATCGATGAGATATGCAAAGCATCTTCAGCCGGTGTGAATATTGAATTGCTCATCAGGGGCATGTGCTGCCTTGTACCGGGTTTGCCCGGTCTTAGTGAGAACGTCAGGATTACCAGTATTGTAGGTCGTTTCCTGGAACATGCCAGGTGTTTTGTTTTCTGTAACAATAATGAGCCCAGGTATTTTCTGGGCAGTGCGGATCTAATGACACGCAACCTGGACTTTCGAATTGAAGCGCTTGTAGAATTGGCGGATCCTGCGATTCGCAGGCAGATGCATGCTGTACTGGACATACAGCTTAATCCGAGTTCTAAATCAAGGGTGATGTCTCATGAGAAGCCGCATGCATACAGAAAACTGAATTCTGCTATCGCCCTTCCAGACCCGCATGAAAGGGCTTATCAGGCTGTGCGTTTACTGCGGAAGTAAATTCCGCTAACAAAATTTCAACCGCCTTTGAATCATTGGCAATTCAGGTGAACTTTAGCATTTTGTCAGAATTTGAAGATTGCAGCCATTGATATCGGTTCAAACGCGGTACGCCTTCTCATTGAGGAGGTTTTTGTGCACAAGAAGACCTACCATATTGAAAAGGTTTCCTTTACGCGTGTGCCCATAAGATTGGGTGACGATGTCTTTGTAAAAGGTAAGATTTCAAAGGAGAAGACCAAGCAACTGGTCAAGACCATGAAGGCCTTCTGGTACCTCATGGATGTCCACAATATTGAGCTGTTCCGGGCGTGTGCAACCAGCGC
>JBEAZL010000265.1:0-4719 GCA_041170085.1 Bacteroidota bacterium | reverse complement strand
TGTGGAGGCGAATGATATGGACCAGTAATATCAGGACCACTTACAAAAATGGCAAACGCATCATGGAAATAACAATCACCTGCATAGCTCCAGGAGTTTTCACCATCCTCGCAACCGGATGATCGTGAAAACTCATTTCCTGAAAGGATGTATGAAAATGTGAGGGTATTACTTGTGGCAATAACATCGAATTCAATCCACGCAGCATCAAAGAGTATTGTATCCATGAAATCATAATCCAGCATATCCATGGTTTCCTGAGAAACCGCGAGAATATCTTCAAAGACTTCACCATCTTCTGCGTGATTCGGTCCGCTGAACCACGGAGGAGTATACGCGCTGATATCGGGCAGAAATGGTGGATAATCAAACCCGTAAATTAATCCGGGAGCCACACTGCTGCTCAGGCAGACAGCAGACGGAAGACCAAATCCAAAACCAACTTCCGAGAGATTCGACAGGTATGCAAACTGAAGTGAATCACCGAAAAAGGAAATATTCGAAACAACGGCACCGGGCTCAACCAGATGCTGAACAGCCAATTCCTGGGGTGTGAGAAATTCATAGTTAACCTGCGACCGGACAAAATGGGAGACGAGGAGCATCAGAAGCCCCATCGAAAAGACACGCAGAAAGTTTTTCGTCTTCATTTCCCAAAGGTGACAATCTATGCCAAAACCCGAAACTAAGGTATTGATTTCTATCGGATATATATGCAGAAAAGACAATCAAAAAATACAAGCATAGAGAGGAAAGCTGCCATAGGGTACTGACAGGTTATTTTTGCCGCGCAATACTCCTCAAAATGAAAAATATCTCAGTGATAGGTGCTGGTACTATGGGTAATGGAATTGCCCACGTATTTGCTCAATTTGGATACCAGGTAACGCTGATTGACGTTCAGCAGGCACAACTTGAAAAAGCTGTTGCCACCATTGGTAAAAACCTCGACCGTCAGGTTGCCAAAGGACAACTCGATGAACAAGCCAAAAATGACACGCTTGCCCGAATAGCCACTGAGACTGATCTGAAAACCGGAGTATCACGTGCGGATCTGGTCGTGGAAGCTGCCACTGAAAACGAAGAACTCAAGAAGAAGATCTTCACCCTGGCTGATGAGGCCGCACCGGCCGGGTGCATTATCGCATCAAATACCTCATCCATTTCGATCACCCGCATTGCCAGCGCTACAAAGCGCCCGGCACAGGTAATCGGTATGCACTTCATGAACCCTGTGCCAGTAATGAAGCTGGTGGAAATCATTCGTGGCTACAGCACTTCAAACGAAGTGACCAATACGATCTCTGAGGTATCGAAGACCCTGGATAAAATTCCGGTGGAAGTGAACGATTATCCTGGATTTGTCTCCAACCGGATCCTTATGCCTATGATCAATGAAGCTGTACAGACCCTTTTCGAAGGTGTGGCAGGTGTCGCTGAGATCGACGAGGTGATGAAACTGGGTATGGCCCATCCTATGGGACCGCTGCGACTGGCGGATTTCATCGGTCTCGATGTATGCCTCTCGATTCTCAGGGTATTGCACGATGGCTTCGGCAATCCGAAATACGCACCCTGTCCGCTTCTGGTGAACATGGTGAGTGCCGGAAAACTGGGCAATAAAACCGGAGAGGGTTTTTACAACTACGCAGACCCAAGGAATCCCGTAGTTGCGGATTCCTTCAGAAAATAAGCCTTCAGAAAGTTTATTCCTCTGACCGGGGTTCTTCTTCTTCCGTTACAAACTCCAGCATAGACTTCGACTGGAGTATGTTATACCATGTGAAGAGCTTTCTCAGATCAGAATCGTACACACGATCACGGGCGTAATCCGGAAGTATCTTGTCCATTTCCGCACGCAATACTTTGCTGTCAGACTTGGCATCCGGGCAAGGACCAGCGCTGTACAAATCCTTCATTTTTGTGAAGACATCGCGGAGCGGAACATCTTCCTCATCCGTGAACATGCTGATGTCGCCGAGCGAGCTGATCTTGCTGCTGGCGTGAATAGGGTATTTCTTACCATCGATAAGTGATTCACCTACAACGGTATTTTTGCCATTTCCGGCAATCTGGAACAATCCTGGCTTTCCGCTAACGGAAATGATTCTCTGCAAATCTGTCTTCTCCATACGTTTCTGTTGGGCGGCAAAAGTAGAAGAAGCCGGACAAATACCGTTAACCTCTTTGTTAATGCGGTATATTCATGATAACCACACATCTACATATCCCGAAAACGAGGTACATCCGACAGATACTCCACCTTTCCCCCATCGACATCACAACAATAGAGTTGAATACCGTTGGTTAGGAGTATATATCGGGCGCCGATTGTCAGATTGTAACGGGCTGCCTGATCCATGACCGACTGATTCACTTCAATCTCCGGAGCTTTGCACTCGACAAGGAGCAACTGGTTACCGAATCTGTCGAGACACAAGATGTCACTCCTGCGGGCGAGCCCGTGAAATTTCAGCCCTGACTCAAGTTGAATCAATCCTGACGGATAGCCGCGTTCGTTGATTAAAAAAGCTACAACATGCTGCCTGACCCACTCTTCAGGAGTAAGTCTGATCCATTTGCGCCTTATGTTATCGAAAACTTCAAGCCCGGCTCCTGATTCACGGATCCTGGGTTCAATAGACGGAAACGATAATTGTGGAAATATCTTCAAATCAGATTCTCAAAAAAATCAGCATCTTTAGCACCGCAAGATGCAAACAAAAGACGAAATAGTACAGAACTGGCTGCCCAGATATACCGGCAGAGAATTATCTGATTTCTCGCCATACATACTGCTTACCAATTTCGACCTCTATGTGAAGAAATTCGCTGAATGGAATCAGGTCGATATAATGGGAACCGGCAAAGCCATGACCTCTGCCAGTGCTGCAGGAGTGACCATCATCAACTTCGGGATGGGTAGTGCCAATGCCGCAACTATCATGGATCTCCTGACGGCCATTTCACCAAAGGCAGTGCTCTTCCTTGGTAAATGCGGCGGACTGAAAAAGAAGAATAAAATCGGAGACATGGTTTTGCCCATTGCTGCCATTCGCGGCGAAGGAACAAGCAACGACTACTTTCCGCCGGAGGTGCCCGCTCTTCCCGCATTCACATTACAGCGCGCCGTGTCATCTACCATTCGCGACCACGGTTTGGATTACTGGACAGGCACGGTTTACACCACGAACAGGAGAGTCTGGGAACATGATGAAGAGTTCAAAGAATACCTGAGAAAGATTCGTGCAATGGCCATTGATATGGAAACGGCCACACTTCTTTCTGTGGGATTCTCGAATAAAATTCCAACCGGGGCCTTGCTTCTCGTAAGCGACCAACCCATGATTCCTCAGGGCGTGAAAACGAGCGAAAGCGACAACAAAGTGACCAGTGAATTCGTGGATCAGCACATCAGAATAGGAGTTGATGCACTAAATGAAATTCGCGAAGAAGGTCGCTCTGTGCGACATCTAAAGTGGGAGTAACAGTGGATCACATCCGAATCATCAGAGACCTTCAGGGCAAAATTTTCAGACCCGTGTACTTCCTCATGGGCGATGAACCCTATTTCATTGATGTGATCACCGATTACATGGAAGATCACATTCTCGGCGAGGCTGAGAAATCATTCTGTCAGGCGGTTTTGTATGGCCGCGATGTGAACATGGATGGTGTTATCGGGATGGCCAAAGGATATCCGATGATGGGCGACAGGCAACTCATCATCGTGAAAGAGGCCCAGGACATGAAGGAGTGGAAGAAAGATGATGAGCTGAAGGTCCTGGAGAATTATCTCACTAATCCGACACCCACTACCCTGCTTGTGTTTGCATTCAAGGGTAAGGGTTTGGATAAAAGAAAAAAGCTCTACAAATCCATCGACAAATACGGAGTAGTCTTTGAATCAGAACCTGTTCGCGATACCAAATTGCCTGCATGGATCGAAGCCTATGTGAACGAAAAAGGTTACAAGATCAATCACGATGCTTCCAACCTGCTTGCAGAATACCTCGGTTCGAATTTGTCGAAGGTGGTCAACGAGGTCAATAAGCTCGCGATACTTCTACCCCCCGGCAGTGTGATCACTACCCAGGTAATCGAGGACAACATCGGTATATCCAAAGACTACAATGTGTGGGAATTGCAGAAGGCGCTGTATCAGAAAGATGCGCTTAAGGCAAACCGAATCATCAATTACTTCGAAGCCAATCCGAAGAATAATCCCATTCAGCAGGTCATACCATCCATCTATTCGTCATTCATCAAGGTTCTGATGTTTCACGGACTGAAGAATAAAAATGACGCTGCAAAAGAACTTGGTATACCACCATTTGCCATCGCAGAGCTCAAACAAACTGCTGCCTTGTTCTCCCCTACCAAGCTTGAGCACGTGATCAGATATCTGCGCGATGCGGATAAGAAATCAAAGGGTATTGGCAATGTATCCATTTCTGAAGGAGATATCCTCCGTGAAGTTGTCTTCAAGATCATTCACTGATCGTACCTTGTGTCAGCTTAAGAACACTGACTTCATCGCCTTCACGAATAACAGTGCCCTGTTGCATGCACCTGTAATATGTGCCGAACAATACCCTGTTGCCATCTCGCCTGATACCCGAAAGAGTTCTCAGGGGTTCCTGACCCGATACACCCGTCTTCGGGTCAATGTTGATCACCTGACAACGTCCGCAAATCTTGACAAAGTCGAGACGACTC
>JBEAZL010000264.1:0-6545 GCA_041170085.1 Bacteroidota bacterium | reverse complement strand
AGAGGAGGAACCGGATATGCGAAGGCTGCAGGAAACTACGCCGCCTCTCTCTTACCTACCAAATACGCACAGGAGCAGGGTTACAACCAGATACTTTGGACTGATGGCCTCACTCATGAGTACTTTGAGGAAAGTGGAACCATGAATGTGATTTTCCGCTCAGGCAATACCATTTTCACTCCAATGGTTTCGGATTCGATTCTCGATGGCGTAACGAGAGACAGCGTGCTCACCCTCGCCCGCGATTGGGGTTACACAGTAGAGGAACGACAAGTGAGCGTGAAGGAAGTCGTAGATCTTCTCAAAGAGGGCAAACTGGATGCCGCATTCGGCACAGGAACTGCCGCCACCATAGCGCCCATACGCACCATTCATCACGAGGGTACGGATTACACACTTCAGCCTCTGTCAAACTGGGAATTCGTAAACCGATGCGTGGAGGAACTGGAGCGCATTCATCTTGGAATTGGCGATGACAAGCACAACTGGTCTGTCAGGGTAGTCTGATTTTACTTCGCATTGTGTTGGTTTGTGGAATCTGGTCTTCTGTCGCATCATATTGATGTCATGCTGCGCCGTCTTGCCATATTCCCGCTATTCATATTCTGTGCGATCAGCGCTAGTGCCCAGTTGCGGATTTCCGGCGTAGTATCAGATGAACAATACGGCGGCCCTGCGGTCAATGTGAACATCCGCATCAGTGGAACAGCGTTATCCACCAATACAGATGTGGAAGGATTTTTCAGGTTGGAAATTTCAGATGCACCGGAAAGGATTGATCTGGTGGTTACCTCGCTTGCCTATGCTGATACCGTTATTTCAAATGTTTCCAAAGGCCGCAGGCAGGGTAGTATTGAAGTTAATTTCAGCCTGATTCCGGAGTTGTATGAGTACGATCCGGTGGTTGTATCCGCTCATCCTAAACCCGACACCGTTTGGAGCAGTCCTCAATGGCATGTGGTTGACTTTGCCCTGATCGGCAATGAAATGATTCTGCTCACCAGCGAAAGTGAGCTGCGCTGGAAACGCCAGGAAGAAAGCAAGGAGACTTTATATCAGCGCTGTGTACTTATCCATACAGACAGTCTGATGCGGGAGATAGCGAGATTGCCTTTGGAATTCGAGTGCAAATCTCTGTACACGGATTATTTCAGTGATGTTTTTCTGTTTGCGAGAAAAGGGATATACGCCGTAATTCCGGACAGCACCGGAATCAGGCTGGATGAGGTTGAACAAAGTCTTTTCGACGAGTATGTAAGACCAGTGGTAGATTCTCTGGATAACAAGCTCATACTCTCTTCATTTGACCCGTCATTTCCGGCCTTTGAATACGCTTCTTTCGATCGCAAAGACAGTACATATAGCAGGATCAGATACCTGATTGATGAACAAATGATGGAGATGTTCCGGAGTGAGTTCAAGTATCTCCACCCGCGCGACAAACTGGCTGCATTCAGGTACGAGGTGAAGCACGGTATAGACAAGGAAATCGTTGCAGCCTACATGAGCGGATTTCAGAACAGCCCTTATTATGAACCTCTGAACGTGCCTTTATTGGTCAGTAGGGATACCCTGCTGATATTCGATCACAGTCATGATAAGCTTATTCGTTTCAATGGATTTGGAGAGGCCGCTGACAGCAGTGAAATCTCATATCATAAGCTGAAGCAACACAAATGGAGCGGGAAATTATTTTCTGATGAACTGTCAGGAGATATATACACCCTTCACGAAAGAGCAGGCAAGAACTATCTGCTCCGATTGAACCGTAAAAATGGCTCCGCAGAAGGAACTTTCGAACTGTATTTTAAGTATGTCACCAACATCGCAGTTCGCAACGGAGTCGTCTATTATATCTACAGACCATTCGAATCGGCTCAAAAGAAATTTCTGTATTCCGAGCGAATAAGGATGTGATTTCTGTCAGCCGTTCGGCCATTACTAATTCTTTACCTTAGCCTAAACATACCAGACTATGAAATCTCTATCGCTTTGTGCTGCATTAATGTTCTGTGCTGCCGGCTTTCACGCTCAGACCGAAAGCAGTGCTTTTACGAATACAGGCCGTGGCGTTGCCACTCCGTTTGCGACAGACTATCACTGTCTGGGTATTAACCCCGCCAATCTGGATATTCCAATTCCATATGAGGGCAAGAGCATGACATTTGGTGTATTTGAACTGGGTGCTTCATTTTACTCAGAAGCATTTTCCAAGCTGGAAGTCCGCCAGAATATGTTCGGAGAAAAAATTGGTAAACTGTCATTTCAGGATCAGAAAGACCTGGCTGCTGAGTTTGCCAATTCAGTGAATTCAGGCGACATCGACATCATGACATTTGGCATGGCTGCTCAGACTGGCACCTTTGGCTCATTCGGCTTCAGTGTGCGCGAGCGAATAGATTTCTATTCAAAAATAGGAGATCAGCTCAGCGAGATTATCTGGCTCGGATATGCTGCTCCTTATTTCGAGAATCTGGTACTGTTTGGTGGCGATACCATTCCAAATACAGGTGATCTTTCTGAAGAAACGCTGAATCAGGTCATTCAGGGATATACCCCTCTCGAAAACGCCCAGTCGATCTCACAGTTGGTTGAGGGGACGGAATTGCGCTTCTCCTGGCTGAGGGAGTTTAATCTCGGCTGGGGCAAGAAGTTGCTCTCCCGTGATACATGGGAACTATACGGTGGAGTAGGAGCTAAGGTCCTCATAGGACAGGGGCTCATGCAACTTACTTCTGGCGGTGATGGCGCAGCTGAAGCCTTTACCTCTATGTCGCCCATATTCGATATTGACTATGGTGATACTGGAGAAGAAAATCCTACCTCACTGCCTTCAGATGCTCCGAGCCTGGCTCCGGTGGGTTTCGGATTTGGTCTTGATCTTGGTGCGACCCTTCTGATTAAGCAGAAGTTTACCATCAGTGCGGCCATTACCGATATCGGACAGGTTACCTGGGATGGCAATGTGTATAAGCTGAAAGATTTCCAGCTCACGACGTTCGATAATGAAGGATTGGAGAGCGTGGATTTTATAGATCAGGTTACTTCCCTCAATGGTGGAGATGGTGTTCTGGAGTGGGAAGGCGACAAGGAGTTGAAGACCAGGTTGGGGACCAATGCCAGAGTTGGTGCGGGTCTTAACATCAATGAACGGTTCAAGATAGGCGTTGATGTTATCGCGCCCCTGAACGACAACGGATTGGGACAGTATGATAATGCCGTGATAGCCTTTGGTGGTGAAGTAGCTCCGGTTCGATGGCTGAAGTTGCAGGCAGGTTTTGTAAATGGAGGAAACTATGATTTTAAAATACCAGTAGGCTTAGTGATATCTGTAGCCAATGGCACATACGAGATGGGTATGGCCTCCAGAGATATGGTTACTTTCTTCTCGGAACAGCACCCTACTGTAAGCGCTTCTATGGGATTTCTGAGGTTCCGCTTCTGAGGTTAAAAAAGACTAATCCCGCAACGTTTTGGCAGGGAACCCTGCAATAATCTGCGAGATTTGTGTTTCAGAATAAATCATTGAAAATGATGGAACAGATCAGAAAGGGCTTTGCCTATATCCTCTATGGAATTATCGGATTTATCACCCTCATTGCTATTCTCAACATTTGGGGTATTGTCGATTGGGAAATGGTCAGTGAGTTTTTCTGGAAGAGCGTATCATCTCTGATTGCCCTGATTATTGGCGGAGTCGCTGTGTATATCGTGTATTCGATATTCTCAGGCGGCAGCAGCGAAGCACGCAGATAATCACTTTGAACGAAACAGGCCCCGGGCTGTTATAACCGCATGATGTTCCGAACAGTGCTCCTTCCATTATTGTCCCTTGCTCTTGTGTCCTGCGGACAGGTGCCTGCGGATTCAACCGTTAACGCTAATGCAATGTCTGATACAACTTCTATGAACCCTCAACATTCTGATTCTCTTTCACTGGCGACTTTTGGTACCGGATGCTTCTGGTGTACAGAGGCCATATTCCAGCAACTCGGTGGTGTGGAGAAAGTGGTGTCAGGATACAGCGGTGGATTCATTAAAAACCCATCATACAAAGAGGTTTGTAACGGAACTACCGGTCATGCCGAGGTAGTTCAGATCACATTCAATCCTTCCCTGATTACTTTCAGTGAACTTCTCGAAGTGTTCTTTGCTACTCACGATCCAACCACACTTAACCGACAGGGAAACGATGTGGGTACACAGTACAGGTCTGTGATTTTCTTTCATGATGAAGAACAAAAGAGATTGGCGGAGCTTGCCGTAAAAGCCGGAAATGAAAGCGGTACCTGGCCTGATCCTATTGTGACAGAAGTTTCGTCTTTTTCTGTTTTCTATGCTGCCGAAGACTACCATCAGGAATATTTTGACCTGAACGGTACTCAGCCTTATTGCAGCTATGTCATCCGTCCGAAGGTCGACAAGTTCAAAAAGAAGTTTGCTGAAAAGCTGAAACAACCTCAGGTCCGTCAGGAATAAAGGTGAGATGTGCTGATCTTTCGGGATATCGTGTCTTTTCCATAGGTTTGAGGCATGAAAGCACTTCCCGGATCTTTTCAAAGACCTTTTACCTGGTTTGTCTTTCTCTTTTCGATTCTGGCTGTTGCCTATTACATGCTCGAATGGCACAATGGCCGCAATCAAATGGCCGACTTCAGGGTGTATTATGATGCATGCAGGCAATTGATTTCCGGCGAGGAGGTATACGGAAATGCCTATGGCGTCAGCAGCGGTTTTTACAAGTACTCTCCGTTTGCTTTGATTCCGTTCATTCCTTTCGCTCTTCTGCCTTATCCCATTGCATCAGCTCTGTACTATGTCGTGGTCATGGTGCTATTCGCTCTGGTGATGCGATACATCGTGGTTTCATTGCCTGGTGTGAGTGAAGATAGCCGAAGCAGTAAGGCGGCATGGTGGCTGTTGCTCACATCATTATTTGCAGCCGATCACATCGAACGTGAATTGCATCTTGGAAATGTGAATTTATTTCTGCTGGTGCTGGTCTTTGTCATGATGCGTTTTTTGGTTCAGGCAAACCCCTGGAAATCTGCGGCTGTGCTCGCTCTGCTCATGTTGTTTAAGCCCCATTTTCTCATCCTGTATCCTTTGTTATTCTGGAGGTGTGAGTGGAAAGTAATTGTCATCAGCGCCTTATTTATCGGACTGGGCCTTTTCATTCCATCCATTGTACTTGGCTGGGAGCGGAACACGGAATTGCTGCAGGCATGGTTCTCCGCGATCCGGGAACATAATGGCACTCTTTCAGAGAGCCCGAATACCATATACGGTTTGCTGTGGAGGTTTTCGGGTGGATTGATTTCCGGCAATATCGCCCTGATTCTGGGGCTGGGACTTGCCGGAGGAATGGTATTCCTGTTTCTTCTTCAGACCAGGAGATTTCCTTCAGCCTGGAGATGGTTCTTCGAGATGTTTGTTCTGGTCGCTCTTATCCCAAGCCTCACTCATACAGATACAGAGCACTTTATCTGGAGTCTTCCGCTGATTGGTCTGATTCTGTACCTGACGATCGGATATACTTTCAGGAACCGATGGGCAGTGGCTGTGCTGATGTCGATTGCATTTGTGCCTTATGTACTCAACTCCCCGGATATTGTTGGCGATCGCATCAGATTTGCCTTTGATGAGCAGGGCGGAATAGGTATTGCCAACCTCATATTTGTCACAACAGCCGCCTTCCTGATGGCCAGAATTCAGGGCATACTTAAAGCCGGCAGCGAAAAGGTTATTTGAACCCTCTTTCTTTCTTGATGAGTTCGTAGGCTTCCTGAATTTTCACGAATTTCTCCTGAGCTGATTTCTGGTAGGCCTCACCGAGATCGCGCAATTTGTCCGGGTGATGTTTCATGGCCATTCTGCGATAAGCTTTTTTGATCTCGTCATCTGAGGCATCCGGAGTCACCTCGAGAATAGCGTAAGCTGCGGCGGCATCCTTGTAGAACATCGCCTTGATCGATTCATAATCCTTTTCGCTGATGCCGAGGTAGGTTGCGATCTGACTGATGATGTTCACTTCCAGGCGGTGTACGTCCCCATCAGCTTTTGCGATGCCAAAGAGATAATGCAGCAATTGGAGGCGCATAGGATGCTCCATGTAATGCCGTATCTGTTCACAGACTTCCCTGAGTGGAATTTCCTTCTTCAGAATTTCTTTCAGCACACCAACTTGTTCGATGGCTGCCATCTCGCCAAATTGTGCAGACAGAAATTTGCGAATGAAGTCGAGCTCGCTTCGCATCAGTTTGTTGTCGGCCTTCATCACCGCTGCTGACAGTACCAGCAGGGCAGAAGAAAAGTCTCCCGGACGGGTATGGTGCCTGTATTGTTCGTAGGGATCGCCTGCACGACCACTGGATGATTGACGGTTCGTACCTTCCTTCTTCTGGAAAGATTTGTCATCCATCACAGTACCAAAGGCGAATCCCAGAACTCCTCCGATCGGTCCGCCAAGGGCCCAGCCCAGCGCACCACCGATCCATTTAGCATAACTCATTGATGTATCAAAAAGCAGTTACCCTGCAAATATG
>JBEAZL010000263.1:0-5003 GCA_041170085.1 Bacteroidota bacterium | reverse complement strand
AATACGTGAACGCCACGAAGATCAGCGAAGCGAAGACCAAGGCAAGTAATGCTCTGAAGCCTCTGGTTTCGCTGAACTTCTTTTCCACTTCAATCCTGAGTGGGAGAGATTCTACCCAGTTACCGGTTACATCCTTCACCCGCACCCTGAATATGTAGGATCCACCCGACAAATCGTTGAATGTTGTAGAAGTTCTTCCCTGTACCGATACCCAGTCGTTCCACAGTGGCTCTATGATTACCTCATATGCGAGCCCTGATCTCCCCGTTTCAGAGGGAGTTGAAAAGAATACCGTGAAAAAGTTCTGATCAGATGTGAGGTTAACTGATGATGCACCAATGGGAAAAGTAGTCTCGCCCGTTCCAATAGCGCTGATGAGTGGAGGCAGCAATGGAATGAGTGCTGGTTTCAAATCTGTGTCAACAGAGAGAAGGCCGGTGTTTCCTCCAAGTACAATCACATTGTCTCCGCATACTACACCTGTCATAAAGTGCATGCCGGATGCGGGATTCGGTTCAACACTGTATGAAATAAACGAATTGCCATCAGCATTGCGGTAGCACAATCCGGATTCAGTATAAAACCATATATCACCCGAAGCATCCTGGGCGAGCGGCACGGGGCAGGTGGTTCCCAGTTCAGCAGGAACCTCAATGCGTTCAAACTTTTCTGCACCCGACTTTAACCGATATAAACCTACCAGCGAAGTTGAATACCAGAGCGTTCCAGACTTATCCAGAAGCAATGCAGAAACATTCGTGTTGCCATTAAAGATCTTTTCATTAAAAGGTGTGTAATCCCGATATTCTCCGGTCTGAAGATCCAGTCTTCCGATACCTCCGTGAAAGGCATACCATAGTCCGCCCCGGTTATCAGGTTTCAGAAACATAGCATAGTAATTCGGAATCGATGATTTGAGTTTATCGTCGTGCTCAAATAATTGCACCTCACCATTTGATTGATTCAGCCGGTACAATTTTCCATTGTTTCTGGAAAACCAGATATCTTCAGGTGTAGCCGCCATACAAATGATGGCTGCATGATCAAAGTCCTCAATTGGAAATGGATTGGCAGAGAACTTTCCGGTTACCGGATCGAAAGTGTACACTCCCACCTGCGTGGCACAGATCAATTTCCCGTTCCACCAGAGCATATCATTGATCACACCTTTTCCATATTCCTCTCCCGGAATTTTATGCTGCGTAAAAGATGCTATATCCGCGTGATACCAGAATAATCCTGCACCCCATGTCCCCGCGAAATGATCTTTGCTACCCGGATAATTGATTTGAGAAAGAATATGAAACTGGTTCGGATTTCCCTTGGTTTCAGATCTTGGCAGATCAAGACGGGTAGAGGAGTCCATACTCCTCGTATGCACCACTAGCCCTTCAAATGTTCCGAAAATCAGATCTCCCGATCGGGTCTGCAGCATGGAATACACGGATACTTCAGGCATGAGCAGACGATCATTGTTACGGATATGTTCGAGGTGGAACCGTCCGGTGTTTTCGTCGAGACGTTGCAGAAATTCTGACCACGATGACACCCAGACCCTGCCCGTGGCGTCGCACAGAATCTGCATGGCCGAATTCTGACGGGTCTTGTCGCCTGTTCGAAGAAGAAAGGGATATCTCTTCTCAGTGCGGGTAGCCGGATCAAAACAAAAAAGACTGGAGTCTGTGTGTGTGCCATACCAGATTCTGCCTTTTGAGTCAAGCGAACGTGTTTCAAATACGCGATCGTTTCGTGGGTATGTCCTTCCGGGTATGCCGGTTGGAAGGTCTGTAATGGATTGCGTCTTACGGTCGTAATAAATCCACCTGTCCGACATATTGATCCAGCAGCCGTTTTCGGTTGGATGGGGTAGAAATGGAGATCCTATACCCGTGCGGGAAACATTGAATGACGGATCCAGTAATATAAACTCATTTGAATTGACAGACCACTCCACAACACCTGCATAGGTGGCAATCCAGATGGTATTGTCAGGCCAGTACTGAAAGCTATATACATTGTTGAGTGCTATGGAGTCGGTCTTTTCAAAACTGAGATAATGATTTTGACATGTCTGACTCTGCTGGTTGAAAACACTGAAGCCGTACATGGTTCCAATGAGGATATTATTGTCCGGCAGGATTGAAATGCAATTGATATAGTTGCTGATGATTGAGGTGGAGTCATCATCACTGTGATAGTAATTCTGAAAGTGGGTACCATCGAACCTGCTGAGTCCGCTCTGGGTGCCAATCCACAGATAGCCATAAGAATCCTCGGCCAGACATCTGATCCAAGAACCGGCAAGTCCATCTTCACGGCTATAGAACTTCCAGTATGTGTCGGTATGCTGGGCAAGACAAGATGCCGACACAAATATGAAGGACAGTATTATTAAAAGCCCCCTGAACATGGCTGCAATTTAATGGGGCCGTCAGACAAACCGGTTTACCGTTTACAAAACCATCATTACCGTTCACTGGCTGAATCTCAAAAGGAGATCTATGACCAGAGCGGATGAGATAACGTTCATGAAACCATGCACGCCGATTACCAAACGCAATCCTGTGGACACTCCCGGTCATATGAGTTTTGCCAGCGCAAACCAATTAAGTCATGAAATTTTTTAAATCATCCCAACTCACAGCCTTCCTGACATTTCTGTTTCTGAGTGTCATGCATCTGAACGCACAGAACACTTGTGCTGACGCGATTCCAATTCCATATTCCCCATCCATGCAGATTATACCCGGTTCAACAGTAGGTGTTCCGAACGACAATGCACAGCTAGGTGGAATTAATCCGTGCTTTACAGAATTTGGTGCTTCCGACCAACTTGGACAACAATGGTTCACATATACATGGACCGGTTGTGATGCCGGTCTCTGTGGTTTTGAACCTGTGTATGCAGATTTGACGATATTCACCGGAACATGCGGAAATCTTGAATGCGTTGGCTATGCATTCAATGGAACGGGCATTGAGATATTGCTGTCCCCGGGTGTTACTTATTACATTTGGGTTGGGCATTTTGCTCCGGGTTTTGCAGTTGATACAGAATTCTATTTTTATCTTACTCCATCTGTAACAGATTGCGACCCATCACCTGCTGCTACTTGTGCATCAGCAGCTGTGCTGCCCGTTACTTCCACTCCGGTAGCTGTCAGTGCTTCAAATATACCTCTTGGACAGGGGGATTTCGCCTGTGCCAATAGCCTGGGTCCCTGGTATCAGTTCACCTGGCCAGCCGGTTGCAATGGAGGATCCACAACGATCACATTCAATACTGTAACTACCAATATTCAGCCTATTGTTCATCTGGCCAGTGGTGATTGTGACAACCTGACTTGTCTGGGGCAATTCGTGTATGGAAGCAACGGCTCAGGTTCTTATTCATTCAATACGACAGCTGGTGAAACATACTATATCAGGATTTCTGACACATACCAGCTCAGTATCGGCAGTTTTGAAATGACCTTGAATCACAATATGCCGGGTTGTAACCCTCCGTCGGGCTCTACCTGTGCAACAGCCATACCTGTTGTTCTTCAGGATGGTGATGCTTCGTTCATAAACAGCACCAATGCAGTATCCAATGATAATATGTCATCAGGTGCCCCATTCTGCGGAACTTCTGTTGGCACCGGAGGGCAGCGTTGGTTCACCTTTTCGATGAATAATTGTTCACCTGTTCAGGTTACACTGAGCACAGGATATCTCATGACCAACTATGACACTAAGATTCACGTCTATTCAGGTACCTGCGGGTCACTCACATGTGTAGCGGGCGACGATGATTCCGGCCCCGGGCTGACTTCGCAACTTACTTTCACTGCCCAGCCGGGAACGACTTATTATTTCCGCGTCGGAGGTTATAATAGCGCATCAGGGACCTTCTTCTTTTCAGTAGAAACCGGAGAATCAGGATGCACAGACCCGGCAGCCTGTAACTACAATCCGGATGCAGACTGGAACGACTGCAGCTGCTGTTATAACAACTGTATATCGCTTTCACTCAACCAGGGCGATCAGCCTGCGGGCAATTGGGTAACACTCTATGATGGAGACACAGCCATTCTCACTGTGAATCCGGGAGAATCGGCTTTCCTCTGTGCTGATGCCATTTGTAACGGCCGACTCGAGTTTACCGACATCAACTACGGAACATGGGGAACCGCGAGCTACTCGTTTACCATGAATGGAGTAGTACTGGGAGGCGCCATTCCCAACTCATGCGGAGGCCTGACATCCGAGGTTACCTTCAGCGGAGCCGGTTGCGGATGCACCGACCCATCTGCATTCAACTACAATAGCATCGCTCAGGAGGATGACGGAAGTTGCCTGTACGCGGGAGTAAATAACTCATGTGCCAATTCCATCGGACTTACGGCCGGAGATGATTTGTTTGTCTCTACTTATGGTATAGGCGAGATGGAAGCCAACTACCCTGCCTGCGACGGTTTTGGATATCAATCGTATGTGCTGTGGTACCGTTTTGATTATCAGGGAGGAGTTGTATCACTGAATACATATGGTACCACTGAGGATAATGTAATGGCCATTCTAGACGACTGTAATGGAAACGTGATAGCCTGCGCAGACGATTCATATAGTGGTACGAATGCCTCTATCATGTTAGGCTGCACCAATGGCCTGGTAAAGGGTCAGACATACTACGTTCTGGTGGGATTGAAGGAAGGTCAGCAGGGATATTTCAGATTATTCTTTGATCAGTTCGACATTCCCGGATGTATCAATGAGGCAGCCAGCAACTACAACCCATGTGCGAGCATCGATGACGGCAGTTGCGATAGCTGTCCGGCGGATATCGATAACAGCGGCTTCGTAAACGTGACCGACCTGCTGATGTTCGTGTCAGCATACGGCAGTGTGTGTAACTAAAGAGAAGGGCAGGGGGTGGGACCTCTGTCCGGTTATGGTGACTTAATACCTTGACTTAACCTGGAAGCGGGACTCTCGAAAGGGGGTCCTGCTTTGTTTTGGGG
>JBEAZL010000262.1:0-3623 GCA_041170085.1 Bacteroidota bacterium | reverse complement strand
CTGACAACTGCAACGAATGGGACATCGACTATGTTGATCTTCCTGTAAGCGGTGGTTGCCAGGGACGTATCCTGCGTACCTACACTGCTACCGATATCTGCGGTAACACTTCAGAGTGGGAACAGCTGATTACACTGACTGACGAAGTGGCTCCTTCAGTAGAAGAAGTTTCAGACTTCACAGTTGAGTGTGGCGATGAGTACGAAGTACCATCACCTTACTTCTGGGATAACTGCGATAGCCAGCTTGCTATCGTAGCCTCTTCAAGCGTTGCCGTTGACGGATGTATCACTTATGAGACATACGTTTGGACAGCGACTGACAACTGTGGTAACAGCACAACAAGCGATGTAGTAGTTACTATCATTGACACTACAGCTCCATACTTCACATTCGTTCCTACTTCTCAGGAAGTAAGCTGTGATGAGGAGTATTCAGCAGGTCAGGCCACTGCAGCCGATGTATGTGATGAGTCAGTTACAGTTACTGTATCTCAGAGCATTCAGCCAGGCAGCTGCCCACAGTCGTACACTGTGGTGTACAACTGGACAGCTACTGATGATTGCGGCAACACTGCAACAGCTGTGTCTTACGTATACATCTACGATAACGTTGCTCCTGTATTCACTTCAAATCCTGAAGATCTGTACTGGGAGTGCTACAGCGAAATCGTACCTGTTCAGGTTTCTGCGACCGACAACTGCGGTGAAGTATCTATCGAGTCTGATGTGGTTGAACTCCAGTCTGACGAATGTGGCAACGGAGTGTGGGAGGTTATTTACTACGCCAACGATGGCTGTGGTAACGTAAGCTCTATCAGCTACTACGTGAACATCTACGATGAAACTGCACCGGTTCTCAGCGAAACTCCTGCCGACCTCGTGATCGACTGCGATGACGAAATTCCGGCTGCACCTGAAGTAACTGGCACAGACAACTGTGGCGGCGAAGTAGAGATGACTTATGTAGAGACCTTCATCGGCGATGTGCCAGCTCCTGGTGCAGCTCCTGAGTGTGATCTCATCACACCTTCTATTTCTGACGCAGGTAACTGTGTGGCAGCTTATAACAACACTTCATGGGCTATGTGGTTGGGTTCAATGCCAACTATGTACAAGTACTATGTAGTAGTTGACGGTTCATTCGAAGAATTCGCCGATGGCACTGCTCACCTCCAGGTGACTCTGGCCAACGCGAACAACAGCGAAGCCGGATTCGTAGCTGATGTATGGTTCGAAGGTGGATACACCTGGGCAGAATGGGACAACCAGCCATTCCCAACCAGCTTCAAGGCTGATTGCGGTGGAGTTGACGCAAACTACCAGGATTGGACTTACTACCTGATGAGCAACGGTACACTCACTGGCTGGGGCGATTACGAAGGTTCATTTATCACACTGACTCATGCACCTTCTAACCACTACTTCGGTTACCAGGTTGGTCTTGGTGCCAACAACCTCACTTCCGGATACGGCAGCGGTGGTTGGTTCGAGTACTCAGGTACCTTCCTCGTGAACGGTGAGCCTGTATTCAGCGGTAGCACCGTAGGTGGCGCCGGTGACTTTGCCTTCGAACACGATTGCTGTCCTGATTACTACGTAGTGCGCACCTGGTGTGCTACTGACTGCACAGGTAACACAACCTGCTGGACTCAGGAAATCACTTTTGCTGATCTCGACGGAGACAACGGTAATGGTGGTGTAGCTCCTGGTGAAGAGGCTCAGACTCCTGTTGTTGAAGGTGACTTCGACTTCGTGACTGTGAAGCCAAACCCTGCACGTGATATCACAAGCATCTCGTTCACCAGCAAGGTGACGAACACCCTCACTATGGAGGTGTATGATGCTTCTGGTCGTCGCATTGCAGAACTCTTCCGCGGAAATGTTCAGCCAGATGTGGTTTATAGCGTGAACTACGACACCAATGTCCTGGAAGACGGTATCTACACCATTCGTTTGTTCTCATTGAGCGAACAGAAGGCTACTCGCCTGATGGTGACGAAGTAATCGTTCTCCGATAGAAAATCAAAAAGGGGCTGTCTCACAAGGACAGCCCCTTTTTCTTTAACGGTAGTTTGAGCTCTGATGAATTGATACTTTGTATGTTTTTTCATGAACCGGGATGTAATCTGGAAGCAGTCCCGGAAGGACATCCGAAAGAGTCTGAAGTATCATGACCGTCATCTTGTTTATTATCTTTTCTTTGCAGCATGACACTTCTGGTTATTAAAGCCCTGCACATCATTTTTGTGGTAACGTGGTTTGCCGGACTTTTCTATATGTTCCGATTGTTCATCTATCATTCAGAGGCGTCTTCAAAGCCTGAACCGGCGCGGGAAATTCTGATGTCCCAGTATCGTCTCATGGAATATCGTTTGTGGTATTTTATTACCTGGCCATCGGCCATTCTGACGTTGATTTTCGGAAGTGCATTGTTATTTTCCAATCTCGCTTTTCTGAAGCAGCCCTGGATGTGGGCAAAGCTTTTATTGGTAGTGTTGCTCTACATGTACCATCTCTTCGGGGAACGTATTTACAAGAGCGGAAAACTCGACTCCGGATCCTACAGCTCGTTTTCACTCAGATTGTGGAACGAGGTAGCCACTCTCTTTTTGTTCGGCATCGTTTTTCTGGTCGAGCTCCAGAATCATATTTCATGGTATTGGGGTATAGGAGGCATGATGGGCCTTGGGGGTCTCATGTTTCTGGCTGTAAGAAAGTACCGTAAATCGCGGGAAATGGCGCAATGGAATAGTTCCGGACAGCAGGGATGATTTCACATTGGCATTGCTCCTAAAAAACTTATTAGGCATAGTTTAGAATAATTCTGGTTATCACACGCATTATCAGAATTATAGGTATATTTGATGTACTCTATCCCTGGCTGTACACCAATTAGTACGAACCAAAACCGTCTGACATGACTAAATCTTACCTGACCTTCAGGGCGCTCAGTGCTGCCCTTTTGTTGTTTGTTCTTTCTGTTACCTTGACCAACACGTCAATCGCCCAGGGAACCGCGGGAACTCCGTGCGGCGGGGGTTGTCTGGATCCGGCATCCTGCAATTATGACCCTTTGGCGGCATACGATGACGGTAGTTGTGCATCCAGTTGTGTGGTTGCAGCAAACAACGATGTAATCACGATCACAAACGGAATCCCGTCTCCGAATAATGTGCTCCTCAACGATATCAATTACATCGGAGGTGATTTGCAGGTATTGGTATTATTTGATAATCCCTGTCTGCATATCACACCACAGGGCGAGATTGTTGTCAATGCAGGCGCGGATTGCTGTGGTCCTGTGGAAATACAATATCTGGCTTGCTTTCAGGGAATTTGCGACGTAGGTACCGTTTGTGTGGACTTTGAATGTCCCAAGCCTGATTGCACCTTGATCGACCTCAGCGAGATCGGAGGAAGCGATGATGGCGCCCTGGGAAATCCGGGTGACGGCAGTGGTTGTATAACCATTTGTGAGAATGCAGTAGCTACCCTTGTCTTTCCATTCACTGCCAACAGTACTTACAACTGGACCATTACCGGTGGGTCATGTGTTTCAGGTTGTTCAACGAATCAAATAGATGTATTGTGGGGTTCTTCAGGAACGGGTTCAGTTACTGT
>JBEAZL010000261.1:0-2820 GCA_041170085.1 Bacteroidota bacterium | reverse complement strand
CCGGATCAGAGAGTAAGCTCATGACGTGGAAGACCCGCGGCAATGTCGCTGTCATCATCGGTATTCCGGCATTGCTTGTATTGCTCCAGCCCGATGTCGGATCCGTGTTGGTATTCGTGGGTTTCGTTTTTGCGCTGTATCGCGAAGGACTCAGCGGCAATATTCTGTTGATTGGGCTCGCAGCCATCGTTCTGGGCTCATCCTCCATTATCGCCGGATCGAACAAAATCACCCTTCCTCTGGTCGGTGAAACTACGGGGGTGGCATGGATCATGATTTCGATTGCCGTGCTGTGCTGGATTTCTATCATGTTCATCCGCAACTTTGTGCCGCCTCGCAACAGACGCACACTGTACATAGTCACCCTCTCGGCCGGAATTGCCGCATCCTCATTCTCATTCGGTGTGAACTACATCGTGGACCACGTGCTCAAGGATCACCATAAAACAAGAATATACGTTCTATTCGGTCTTGAATTGCCGCCTGAATTACAGGAACGCAACAGCGATCCGGGCTACAATGCCAGAATGGCTAAAGCTACAGTTGGTTCCGGTGGATTATTCGGACATGGTTTCGCCAAAGGCCCAATGACGCAAAGCCATTTTGTGCCGGAGCAATGGACAGATTTTATCTTCAGTGCTGTTGCCGAAGAATGGGGATTTGTGGGGTGTTTTATCGTGATCGGACTTTTTGTGTTTCTCATTATCCGCATCATCAACATGGCCGAACGACAACGATCGGCATTCTCCAGAATCTATGGATACGGAGTGGCATCC
Organism: Bacteroidota bacterium; assembly: GCA_041170085.1. Taxonomy (GTDB): domain Bacteria; phylum Bacteroidota; class Bacteroidia; order Flavobacteriales_D; family Sanyastnellaceae; genus JAWXBG01. Next base: position 2,044 of record JBEAZL010000261.1, on the reverse strand, counting down.
ATACTATTGATGCACCTGATCATCAACGTGGGTATGGTGATCGGACTTGCTCCCATCATCGGAATTCCCCTGCCTTTCTTCAGCTACGGAGGATCTTCGCTTATGGCATTCACCATCCTCATCTTTATCATGCTGAGACTGGATGCCGAGCGTTTGAATATTTTCAAGTAAAACCTTCGCAGGTTGGATCCGGCGGATAACTGGATACTGATGGTTGATAATTGACCATCCAGTTAATCCCAAATTTATCGGTAACACTCCCGAAATATGCGCCCCAGAACATGTCCTGGATGGGCATGGTAATTTCACCACCTTCGGCAAGGGCATTGAAAATGCGGTCTGCTTCGGTCTTTGAGTCTGGTTCAAGATTGATGTGCATGTTGTTCCCTTTCACTACACTGAAACCCATCTCTGCAGGGGCATCCGTGCCCATCAGCACATGATTTCCCAACAATGGCAACTCCACATGCAGTATCATATTCCTGACACTTTCACTCGCAGGAGGTGAGTCCGGTGAAGGAGGTAAGTCTCCGAATCGTGTAAGTCCATTGATGTAATCCGTTCCGAAGACTGTCTTGTAAAAAGCAAAGGCCTGCTCTGTGTTGCCCGGAAAATTCACGTAGGTCGAAACACGTGCGTGCGAAGACAATTTACTCTGACTTCTCAGGTAAAACTGTGCCGCGATATAATCATCCAGATTCTGAAGTCCCATGGCAAATCCCTCGCGGAATCCCATCTTGACAATGGCTTCGAGATCATCGGGTGAGTTGAATAAAAGTTCAACTTCCACCATGGTTTTGTTACCTTCTGCAACACGGAAAGTACTGCCCCACCTCACTCTTGGCTTTGTCTCGTTCATGATGGCCTGCTCATCGCAGAACGCATCTATACCCGAAAAATATTCTTCTGATATGATTTCTTCGTAATCGAACAGACACCAGTGTCGATCACCTTCAGGGCCGACCATGCAATAATGCCATTGACCGTTTACAACAAAGTTCATCGACTTCGTTTCACACCTGTATGGTTTCGGCGCCCACCACTGATCCAGAATATCCGCATCAGTCCACGCCTCCCAGACGAGATCTTTAGGAGCATTGAAAGAGCGCTCTACCCGAATGCTTTTCCTGTCATCACCAACAATGAAATTGAACAAAATATCATTTTTCATTTGCGCTTCTTTTTGAGTTGATCCAAAACGTCATCCAGCTGATGAAACCGATTTTCCATGAGGCTTCTGAATTGATCGAGCCACTTCTCAATTTCATTCATCTTCTTCGCGTTGAGGTGGTAGTATATCTCTCTGCCACTTTGTTCATGACGGAGCAAATCACATTCGTCCATAATGCGAATGTGTTTTGATACAGCCTGACGGGAAATATTAAAATGACCCGCAATGGCATTGGGTGTCATGGCACCTGTGGCCAGCAGCAATATGATTGCCCTTCTGGACGGGTCAGCAATGGCCTGGAAAACATCCCTTCTCATGTCAGCTGGGCTTGTAGACGAGCACGGCTATGCCACAGGCAAAAACCCTCGACTCCACAAGCTGAAATTTCCTCATGGAATCCAAACCGTCGAAAGCAGACATGCCACGCCCGATGGCAGCCGGATTAATGAACATATACAACTCGTCGACCAGATTCTGTTCAAGGAGTGAGGATGCGAAGGTTGCGCCTCCGTAGGCGATGATATCTTTGCCTTCTGTCTGCTTCAATGCATTCACGAAGAGAGCCAGTTCGCGATCGGCTATCTTCGTATTCGGCCAGTCGGAATTTTCCATCGTCCGGGAGAAAACGATCTTCTGAGTTTCAGTAAACACCCTGCCGGAAAGCTGTTCCGGATTACCTGCATCAGCAGCCACAGACCCCCAATATGGGATAAAGCCCTCTGCGAGTTTTCTTCCCAGCAAGATGGTATCCATAGCATCTGTAATTTCCTGCACATAGGTGTTAAGATCATCGGTCCAGGGCATATGTATCCAGTCCATTTCACCATTAGGGCCTGCCATGAAACCATCCATGGTAAGCTGTATCTGCATCTT
>JBEAZL010000260.1:0-4567 GCA_041170085.1 Bacteroidota bacterium | reverse complement strand
CCCGTCGGGGGACTTACCCAGGCTTGTGCACCACAGGTGATGGAATTCATCAACTCATCTACCAACGTATCCGAAACCACAACATTTACCTGGGACTTTGGCGATGGCAGTCCTCAGCTGACATTCGACTACACCAACTGGAACCAGATGATTCCGCACTTGTACGAGCAAGGAACGGTCGACTGTGAAACACAAGTAACCTTATGGGCAGAGAACTACTGCAACGTTGTGCAGGGAGGAGCTTCACAGGCTACTTTCAATCCGATCAGAATCTGGGATATCGATGATGCAGCCATTACTGCAAGTGCAACACTGCTCTGCTATCCCGACACTGTAGTAACCTTCCTGAACACAACAGAAAGAAACTGCCTCTTTCAGGGAAATATCTATCAGCGCTATGAATACTGGAACTTCGGAGATTACTGGGGAGCCGGGCAAGACAGCATCATCGACTGGACACCGTGGCCGCCAACCTTTCCGCACACCCTTGCCTATCCGGGTATAGGAACGTACACGGTCCAACTTCTCGACAGTAACTTTTGCGGTATCGATACTGCAAACATCACCATACAAATCGTTCCTCCTCCTTATGCAGGAATAGCTGTGAGTACAGATACAGTATGCGTGGGTTCGCCAATAACATTCTATCAGCAGGCTACAGGCAATGCCAATTCGTACACCTGGAATTTCGGAAACGGAATGGGTTGGCTTCCCACAGGAAGCGGCAATATCACATTCGTTTATAATACCCCTGGAACATACACTGTTCAAAGTGCAGTCGCCATAACCGGCGCATCATCATCATGCAGTGACACTGCTTCTGTGCAGGTCGTCGTCTTGCCCAATCCTACTGTTCAGATCATACCCGACAACAACGCTGCGTGCGACAGTCTCACCGTGAACTACACACAAAATTCTGTCAATGCAATTCAATGGACATGGACCTTTGATGTCGCGCCATTCACCTTCAACGGACCGGTTCCGCCGCCTGTTGAATACAACACAGCTGGACCACATAACGTGGGACTGACAGTCATTGCTTCGAACGGATGTCCGGGCAGCGACAGTGAGACAGTCCAGGTCTATGCATCACCAGAAGCATCATTCGCAGTCGACAACCTGTGTGAAGATGAACTGGCTCAGTTTACCAATCAAAGTATTTCCATACCCGACCCAATTATATCCTACAACTGGAATCTGGGAGACGGCTTTACATCATCAGATCAAAATCCGCAACACATATACAGCAACAGCGGTGATTATCAGATAACATTGAGTGTTGCCACAGCACACTGCAGTGATGACACCACAGCAATACTCACCGTAGAACCTGCGCCTGTGGCCGATATCACTCAGGATCAGTTTGAGGGATGCTCTCCATTGACTGTTCAATTTGAAAACAACACTGCAAACGCCGTATCGTACTTCTGGAACTTCGGAGATGGAAGTACGACTTCGGAACCATCTCCTGATCACACCTTCATCAATAATACACTTCAGGATACCACATATGTTGTTGTGTTCAGCGCAGAAAATGCATTTGGCTGTGCAGTGCAAGACACATTGTATGTAACGGTTCTCGCTTCAGCTCAGGCTGCGTTTACCGATGACAATATTGCACCGGGTTGCAGCCCTTTGTCCGTTCAGTTTACCAACCAATCTCTCGGAGCTACTACATACCTGTGGGACTTCGACGACGGGACAACCAGCACGGTAGTCAATCCTTCTCATGTATTCGTGAACAATTCAGGATTCGTCAATACGTACACGATAACCCTGTATGCATACGCCACGAACGGATGTCACGATACCATTGCCCAAAATCTGCTGGCATTCCCGCTGATGGATTTACAACTGGACCTGACAGAACAGAATGGTTGTTCTCCGTTGATGGTGAATATGCCATTTGTATCCGGCATTCTGCAGTATCAATGGAATTTCGGAGATGGCAGCACTTCCACCATGCCAGCGCCATCGCATCAATTTACCAACGATACTCCCGATCCGGTAACGTACAATGTCACTTTGATAGGCGTATCTCCTTTCGGCTGCACGGATACCGTCAGCAGTCCGGTTACTGTGGAGCCATCACCCCTTGCCCAGTTCCTGCCCGACAATCTGAATGGTTGCTCGCCTCTATTGGTAAACCTGCAGAATCTGTCCATATCAGCAGATTCATTCCTGTGGGATTATGGTGATGGAACATTCGGAACGACCAGCGATGAATTTCACACGCACCAATTCGTCAACCTGACTCCGGTACCACAGGTATTTACCGTTGAACTCACTGCACTTTCCGATGATGGTTGCTCAGATATCTACACTGTTGACATCACGGTGTATCCGCAGATAGTTCCACAGATTACACTTCCTCCTTCAGCGTGCACCCCGGCAGAAATCAGCATTGTAAACAATACCCTGAACGGACTCTACTTCGACTGGGATCTGGGAAATGGACTTCAAAGTCAGGATGTAGCACCAACAACCACGTATATCAATTCCTCCGATCAGCCAGAGACATTCTATATACAACTCAACATTCTGTCAGCATTTGGTTGTGTGGCATATCATACAGACTCGATTGTGATCAATCCATCTCCGGACGCCATATTCACCAGCAATCAAAACTCTGCATGTGAACCAGCTCCTCTGCTTCTGGTAAACCAGAGCACAGGTGCCACCAGTTATGAATGGAACTACGGCGATGGTACGATGAGTGATATAGCCGATAGCACGCACATCCACATTTTTCAATCACCCGGTGATGAGCAGGAAGGTTTTATCATCACACTCACGGCCATAAGTGAATTCGGATGTACAGATATAGCGACTACCAACTTCACGCTGTTCCCCGAGGTGTCGGCAGACTTCACTGTGAATGCAGCAGGATGCTCGCCGCTCAATGCAACATTTATCAATCAGAGTATCGGTGCCAGCACATATTCCTGGGACTTCGGCAATGGACAATTCTCATCAGTAACGAACCCAACAGTAACCTATGTGACAGGTAATACAGAGGATCTAATCTTCACTGCTCAGCTCATTTCTTCCAATGCCTATGGTTGTGCAGACACCGTGCTCGCACCCATTCAGGTTTTTCACTCTCCCCTTGCAGTTGCGCTGTTCGACGAAATCTCCGGTTGCTATCCGGTAACTGCTATCCTTGAAAATGCCTCCATCGGTGCCGACAGTTTCCAATGGGTTTACGGAACGGGTCAGACATCCAACACAGCAGAGACATATCACGAATTCACGTACTTCAATCCGGGATCAGATGTTGTCACATACAACATCACCCTGAACGCATACACCATGCAAGGGTGCACCTCTTCAGACAATCTTTCCCTGGATGTTTCACCAGTTATTGAAGCCGACTTTTCATCCATTCAGACCGGTTGCACTCCCCTCACTGTGCAATTTGACAACAACAGTACAACAGGAGTGCAGAGCTATCTGTGGGACTTCGGAGATGGCGATATAAGCAATCAGGCTGAGCCCGCTCATACATTTTATAATCCCGGAACCACAGACACCACATACACGGTAACGCTCACCATACAGAACAGTCAGGGTTGTACAGACACTGAAGACCTGCTGATCACTGTCTATGCCCAGCCCATCGCTTCATTCACGGCAAACCCTGTATCGCAGTACTGGCCTTCAGCAAGTGTTACACTGGACAACACAACTACTGGCGGAGAGCTCAGCTATACATGGGACATGGATGACGGCAATGAGCTCTATGTGGAGGAACCCGGAACCTATACCTATGAAACCTGGGGTAACTATACCATTCAACTCATTGCCGACAACGGCTACTGCAGCGATACCGCCTATAAGACCATAGAAATACTCCCTCCGCCGCCCGTGGCAGATTTCATGGGCCCGGCTCAGGGATGCGCTCCACTCACCGTGAACTTCACAAACCTTTCCGAATACGCCATCAGTTCGTTTTGGCAGTTCGGAGATGGCGGGGAAGCAAATGCTACAAACCCTGTGTACACATACTGGCAACCCGGTACTTATACCGTAACACTCACAGTAAACGGATACGATGGTTCACAGGATGTGCTGGTGCAGGAGTTTATTATTGAAGTGTATCCATCAGCCATCGCAGCCTTCACCGTTACTCCCAATGAAGTGAATGTGCCCGGACAGCCCGTGTATTGTCTGAACTTATCTCAGAATGCAAACGAATATGAATGGATCTTCAATGATGGTAACACCAGTGAAGAAACACATCCGATTCACTACTTCCAGGAGCCCGGAGTATACAGCATTACGCTGATAGCGAACAACGAATACAACTGTCCAGATACCGCGACATATGTCAATGCTGTATATGCCACTGCAGTGGGCATGATAGAATTCCCCAATGCCTTCACGCCAAATACTTCATCAGCAGGGAATGGAACATACGATCCTAACGGATATGACAACGATGTTTTCTTTCCGCTTCACAAGGGCGTAACAGAATACAAGCTGCAGATATTCAACAAATGGGGAGAGCTTCTCTTCGAAAGCAACGACGTCAACATTGGCTGGAATGGTTATTACAGAGATCAGC
>JBEAZL010000259.1:0-2964 GCA_041170085.1 Bacteroidota bacterium | reverse complement strand
TCTTTATTGATGGGGTCGCTGACATCCTTCATGATTTTTTCAATCACGTCCGCACCGAGTATGACGACATTCTCGCCACGCTGGATTTCCGCTTCCGAAAAATTTCGTCCCGAAGCGAGCTTGAATCCGGATAGCTCCAGATAGTCCGGATCGCAGCCGATGAGGTTCACATTCGGATTTGTTTTTTCGCTTCCGTATTTCACCACAGAAGCAAAAGCGGCATTGGCAGAGATGCTCACGAAGCCGTCAACAGAGAATTGACTTGTGAATTCGCGGGCCTCCTCGTAGCTGAGGTTTTCAACGGTCTTTTCTCTTTGACCGTGCCTTCCTCCGCGGCTTCTTGAGTTGGCTGAAAAAATGGAAAAGGTGTTGCTGCCTAGCCTCGAGAACTCATCGTTCAATTTGTTTTCGATGGCCTCGGTAGCCGTGATCATGGCCACCAATGCCATGATTCCGATGGCGATGATGCTGACTGTAAGCACAGTCCGAAGCATCTGGCTGCGGATAGCCGTGAAGGCAATGGCGATGTTCTCGCGGGTGGCCGGGCTGATCAGTTTCATCGGGAATCAAATGTATGTCCCGATCGGTACCGGAACTGAACTTTGTGTGGAATGAGCAAGTACATCCATGAACGGAGATATCTGGAAGCATTCGGGTGGAAAACAAATGGTCCAGCTGTTGGTTTCATGGCTGAAAATCCGGATTTCCGACATGGAAAGATGGTGGCTCATGCGTATTTTCGCGACCCGAAAAGCCTACCCCGAGGAAGGCACATTGTATCACCCAATTAAACACAGTCAGAATGAGTAAAGTATTTGATCTTGATATGATTAAGTCGGTTTATGACCGTTTTCCATCTCGCATTGATGCGGCCCGGAAAATTGTAGGTAAACCCCTTACACTTTCTGAAAAAATACTCTACGCTCACCTGTGGGAGGGAAATGCAAATCAGGCTTTCCAGAGGGGAAACAGCTATGTGGATTTTGCCCCCGACAGGGTAGCGATGCAGGATGCCACTGCGCAAATGGCTCTGCTTCAGTTCATGCAGGCAGGCCGCGTGAGGGCTGCTGTGCCTTCGACAGTGCACTGTGATCACCTGATTCAGGCAAGGGTTGGCTCTTCGCAGGATCTGCAGGAGGCTGTAAACAAGAACAATGAGGTTTTCAATTTCCTTTCTTCGATATCAAACAAATACGGAATTGGCTTCTGGAAGCCGGGTGCAGGTATTATTCACCAGGTCGTTCTCGAGAATTATGCTTTTCCGGGAGGTATGATGATAGGCACCGATTCACACACCGTTAACGCTGGTGGATTGGGTATGATTGCCATTGGTGTCGGCGGTGCTGATGCGGTGGATGTAATGGCCGGAATGGCCTGGGAACTCAAGTGGCCCAAGCTTATTGGTATCCGCCTCACAGGCCGCATGAATGGCTGGACATCTGCCAAGGATGTTATCCTGAAAGTGGCCGGAATCCTTACGGTGAAAGGCGGTACAGGAGCCATTGTTGAATATTTCGGCCCGGGAGCTGAATCTCTTTCCTGCACAGGAAAGGGCACCATCTGCAACATGGGTGCTGAGATTGGAGCCACCACCTCAACTTTTGGATATGATGATTCCATGGAGCGCTATCTGCGTTCTACCGGAAGGGCTGAAGTAGCAGACATGGCCAATGGCATCAGAGAGCATCTCACCGGTGATCCTGAAGTGTACGCCAATCCGGAGAAGTATTTTGATCAGGTGATCGAAATCAATCTGGATGAACTTGAACCACATCTGAATGGTCCATTCACACCGGATCTCGCTACTCCTGTGTCGAAAATGAAAGAGGAGGCCGCAAAGAATAACTGGCCGACAAAAGTTGAAGTGGGTTTGATTGGTTCCTGCACCAACTCATCTTATGAGGATATTTCACGTGCAGCCTCGATTGCTCGTCAGGCTCTGGAAAAGGGATTGAAGCCTAAGGCTGAATTCTCCATTACCCCGGGCAGTGAGCAGGTGCGTTATACGATTGAGCGCGATGGCTTCATCGACCTGTTCGACAAGATTGGTGCGACAGTATATGCCAACGCATGTGGTCCCTGCATTGGTATGTGGGCACGTGTAGGTGCTGATAAGAAGGAACGCAACACCATTGTTCATTCATTCAACCGCAACTTCCAGAGCCGCAACGACGGCAACCCGAATACCCTGGCATTTGTTGCCTCTCCTGAACTCACGACGGCATTGGCTATCGCAGGAGATCTCTCATTTAATCCACTTACCGATACACTCACCAATGAGAAGGGTGAGCAGGTGAAACTCGATCCTCCGGCAGGAGATGAACTTCCGTCAAAGGGTTTTGACGTGAAGGATGCCGGTTATCAGGCTCCCGCTGCTGACGGCAGTTCTGTTGAGGTAGTGGTGAAGCCCGACAGCGAGCGCCTTCAGTTGCTTGCTCCATTTGCAGAGTGGGATGGCAAGAATATCGAAGGAGCGCGTGTGCTTATCAAGGCGAAAGGCAAGTGTACCACTGACCATATTTCAATGGCCGGTCCATGGCTTCGCTACCGCGGACATCTGGACAACATTGCCAACAACACCCTGATCGGCGCCACCAATTTCTTTAATGGCGAACAGAACAAGGTGAAAAATCTGCTCAACGGCGAATACGACGAAGTTCCCAAGGTGCAGCGTGCATACAAGGCAGCGGGAGTTCCTACCATAGTTGTGGGAGACCAGAACTACGGAGAAGGGTCTTCACGCGAACATGCAGCCATGCAGCCACGCCACCTCGGCGTGAAGGCGATCCTCGTGAAATCTTTTGCCCGTATTCATGAGACCAACCTGAAGAAGCAGGGAATGCTGGCGTTGACCTTCGCCAATGAGACGGATTATGATAAGATTCAGGAGAATGATGTGATCAACTTCACAGATCTCACCTCATTTGCTCCCGGCAAGCCGCTTACTCTTGAACTCGTTCACGA
>JBEAZL010000258.1:0-3104 GCA_041170085.1 Bacteroidota bacterium | reverse complement strand
TCACGGTTATAGCGCTCCATCATGCTATCGGCGAGATGGTCGATGGCGTCCTGAATCCAACTGTCTTCTGCGTCGATGAATACAGGAATATTATACTCGTGACAAAGGCCGCAGATATCATCGACCCGCTTCTCGACTTTCTGCCATTCACTTTTTTCCTCTCCGGTAAGTTCTGTGCCGGCGTTTACTTTTTCCAGAAGGGCGAACCTTGCGATACCGGTGACTTTGAAAACGGAAAAAGGAATATGGGAGTTGTTGCGGGCTGTACGTATGGTCGATAGAATTTCGCTCGCAGCCTGATCGAAGGCGGCTTCAGTTTCCTGTCCCTCAACACTCAGATCCAGTATGGTCCCTACATTGTATTTGCCCAGTTCAGCTGTAGTTCTTGAGCATTGTTCGATGGTTTCTCCACCGCAGAAATGGCGGAAAACATTGTGGCGGATGGCCCATCCAATCGGAATGCGGAGAAAGAGGGCAATATCGGTAAGCACTTTGCCCACCTTAACTACGGTGGGATTACCGATAATCCGGAACATCCAGTATGCTTTTTTCAGTTCGAAATCACTCTTGCTCCTGAAGGCGATTTCAGTATTGTCAAAAGAAACAGTCGGGTGAGGGTTCATACTTCCTGGGTTCCGTTTGCAAATGTAGTCCAGCATTGCTGTTTCCCACTGAGGGACTTCATATTTAGCTTAGCCAGCGCAGCACTTCGAATATTTTTGGCATCCTTCGCGTTGAGGGCAAACAAACCATCTATTTATGAAATACACGATACTGTTTTTTTTGGTGCTCATCATAATGACCGGCTGTGGTAACAGTCGCCCTGCTGCCGCGTGGAATGTCTATCCAGAGTCCGGCTCTGAATATGCTCAGATGGATATGGGTGGAATGGATTTATTGCAAGAAGGCGAATTCGATAATGAACCCAGGACTCAGGAACGGATGATTGTGACATCGGCTGCTCTGGAACTGGCGGTTGAATTTCCCGACACCATGCCGGAGGCCATGAATCGGATCGCAGCTCGTTTCAATGGTTATGTGAGCCAGGGAGGTACAGACATGGCTGTAATCAGAGTTCCTGAAGATAAACTTGACCCCGCCATCGAAGCCATAAGTCAACTTGGTAAGGTGAGGTCGAGAAGTCAGTTTGGGTATGACGTATCCGATCAGTACCGCGATAGTGAGATCCGACTTGAGAATGCGCTGAAAGCCCGTGAGCGCTACCTCGAACTACTCGCGAGAGCCGAGAATGTAGAGGCTGCAGTTATGGTTGAGCGGGAACTGGAACGGCTGAACGAGACCATTGAGCTTATGAAGGGACAGATGAATCAGCTGGAGCATTTATCTCAGTATGCGACCATCACGGTGAGCATTCACGAGCGGAAAAAGCCTGGTATTCTCGGTTACGTCGGTCTGGGGTTATATCATTCTGTCAAATGGTTGTTTGTGAGAAATTGATATGTCAATGAAAACTGAATTCATTATTCTGTCAGAAGTGCGGAGCGAGCGCCGAGAACAGAGGAAAGAGGAATGTTACTACAGCTGTCCATATCATATATACCGGAAGGAATGTCACAATGCTATTTGAAATCTTCTCGTCGCCTCCACTTGATTTCAATGACTTTAACAGAAAGGTGGTTACGATGATCAGGTGCGCCATGATCAGGATATTGCTACCCAGAACAGCAAGTCGGTTAGGGGTCATACCCCATTCAGCTATCCTGAAAGAAATGGCTGATAAAGCCACAGCATTAACCACCAGGGCAAGAAGAGAAAGTGCTACCAATTGTGTTTTGTGGGAGGCGGACAAGCCATGACTGACAGAGCCGATAAATGAGAATGAAATCAGCGCCATGACTCCAATGAGTACAATATTGAAGATGATCAGGAATTCTCTGTCTGTGAATGGACTTCTGCCGGATAGCATCATGGCAGCGAGGTAGGCGGACAGGATGACGATAACAAGGGGTGTGATTATACGCGCTACAATGGGTGCAATTCTGCTTACCATATTTTGGGGAGAAACGACCAATACTGCAGCGAGCAATGGAACTGCGGGTACTATCCAATAGCCTGCGTAGTCTTGCAGAAAACCTTCGAGACTGATTTCAATAAGATCGAATAAACCAACTGATATGGTGGTAATCAAACCAACGGTAATACCGAGTATTGTGGTCATCACCACCCAGTCTCCGTTGAACCGGATAAACTGCATTCTCGTTGCTGTTTCCCGCCATGAGTTTCCGCTGAATGCAAATCCCGCCCAGAACCATAGGAACAAGGGAAGATGAAGGCTGGTCAGCAGCAGGATATCACTGTTGGTGTTTTCCGGCAGAAGGTTTATCAAAACAGATGATGCCATTATAATGGCAGAGGGAAAGATGGCGCGTGTTACTGAAGTCTTGTTCTTCCAGATGAAGAATCCAATGATCATAGGAATGATGATGAATGAGATGTTTCGCTGGTAAAACCAATCTTCATTCAGATTCAGAAAAACTGGAATTCTCGCGAGGACACCAGCGAGCGTCACCATGATGGTAAGGGCAAGTAATTCTGATTTGGTCATCCACGGCTTGGTGAATGACTGGTGGCGCAGTCTTTCATTCCAAACTTTGGCCACTATGTTGTCACTGACCCCGGGGAAGACAAGGTAAAATGCTTCACGGAATGCACTTGAGTTGGATTGAAACAGATTTTCCAGCGCTTCAGGCTGATCCAGTTTATTCACTATGATTTGAGCCAGTGAATTGTGTCCTGATTCAGTGTATGATTGAGATGTTTTCATGTGGAAGAGCGTTTGTAGTTAATGTGGTGTTCGGGTGTTATGTAGCACTTCTTCTTATGATGGTCTCCAGTGCATCGAGATGTATGCCGAAAGCCTTTTTACCGGCTTTGCTCGCTGAGTACGAAGTATTGGGCTTCTTGCCTATGAACTGTTTTTTTACATCTACATACTTCAGTTTCTCTAATGCTGCAAGATGGCTGGCCAGATTTCCGTCGGTGATCTGCAATTGTTCCTTCAGCGTATTGAAATCCACAGAATCCCGGACCATCAGAATGGACATGATTCCGAGCCGCACGCGACTTTCAAAGGCTTTGTTGAG
>JBEAZL010000257.1:0-4690 GCA_041170085.1 Bacteroidota bacterium | reverse complement strand
TTACTATTCTGCTGAATAAAGCTGTTCACGACCATTTCAATCTGATCACGGGAAATGGATGTGCGCTTTTCAAGATGTCTCTTTACTGTAGCCTGCAAATCTTCCGGATCTACCGGCTTTAGCAGATAATTCAGGGCGCTATACTTAAATGCTTTGATGGCAAATTTGTTATATGCTGTCGTAAAAACAACGTCAAAAGTCAGCTTATCAAAATTCTCCAGCAACTGGAATCCATTCATACCAGGCATCTCAATGTCCAGAAACACAAGATCCGGATTATGTTCCCTGATCCCGGAAATAGCCTCCTCTCCATTGTTATACATCCCCACAATTTCCAATTCGGGACAATATGTCTGAATGAGCCACTCCATCATCTCTACACAGTTGGTCTCATCATCGATAACAATCGCCTTTACAGCCATAGTAATTGAATTTTTTATTCCTGAATGATTGAATATGGTAGTCTAAGTTCCACCCTCGTGCCCGCAGCAACACCCTGGCTGTCGAACAAATCATGCACCGCAACACCCGCGTCAACACCGGTTTCCTGCGACATCATTGCAATGCGGTCTTCTGTCAGGCGAATGCCCATGGACTTTCTGGTTGTCGCAGTTTTACTTCTCAGTTCAGCGGCCATCTTCCGGCCTACACCATTATCTTCAATGACGATAAGAATCTGATTGTCCGATTTCGAGATTCTGATCTCCAGATGACCTTCCCTGTCCTTCAGGTTTAACAATCCATGCCATATGGCATTCTCCACAAATGGCTGAATGATAAGCGGAGGAAGGCTTGCCACATCCTGATCAATGCTGTTTTCCACGGTAATGGAATAAGTGAACTTGTGATCAAATCTCAGGGCCTCCATTTCAATATACAGTTTCAGCGCTTCAAGCTCACTTGAAAGCGGCACCTGTTTACTTTCAGAATTATCCAGCGTAAGACGCATGAGCCGGGCAAACCGTGTCAGATACAAGGAGGCGGTCTTTGTGTCGCTCTTTACAATCTGCCGGTTAATTGAATTGAGAGCATTGAATATGAAATGGGGGTTCATTTGCGCGCGGAGCGCCCTCATCTCTTCTTCCGCAATTCTTCTCTGTAATGCTGACCGCGTTTCTTCCAGTCTTCTGATCTCTCGAATTCTCCACAGATAAGCCCCGTATATCAGCCCACATGTAAATACAATAAGCAGAACCAGAAACCAGGTCGACCTCCAGAATGGCTCCTTAACAATAACATGAAATTCGGCCGCCTCGCTCCATTCGCCACCATTATATCTCGCCCTCACCTTAAACTTATATTCGCCGCCCCCCAGCTTCACATAGTTTGCAAACGGAATTCCCCCTACTTCGAGCCAATTGTCGTTGTGGCCTTCAAGCATATATGCATATTCAATCTTATCCCTTCCTCTGTAACGAAGAGCAGAATATTCCACTGCGAAATCAGAGAATGGGTGCTGCAGATAAATGGTATCGACCTCACCATGAAAACCTGGGGACGTTCCCACATAAACACCACTTATTCTTGGTTTGATCTGTTGGGGGGATGGCGGCGAATGTTCTTCGGATTCCCGCATCAAACAGTTTTTCGGGCCGGCTTGCCACCACATGTCATCGCGGTCAATGAAAAAGCGCCCCACATAATTGCTCTTATCCTCAGGAAGCTTTTCAAAGAACACCTGACCTGAACTCAAATCCAGGCCGTATATACCGTGCCATTCATCCGTTAACCACAAAAGCCCATCCTCCTTATCCCAGAATATTTCATTAAAAGCCGGGTAAGGGATTCCGGAATACTGAACATTATCGTAGACCTTCCATGTTCCTCTTAATGTGTTGTAAGACCTGAAGTCGCTAGCCCAGAGCCCAAGGTATAGCATGGTGTCTCCAACCAACTCTTCTGAAAGCATCACAACATCTAAATATGGAGAAGAAGGATCCTGAGGTGTCGGAATCAATTCCAGTTTGGTCCTCGTTTCATCCAGTACATACAACCCGTGATGAGACGCTATCCACAATCTGTGCTTGCTATCTTCAACAATTTCATAGACCGAATTATAGGACTGCTGATCAGAAAGTGAGTGCTTGGTGCTTATCCCGGGCAATTGCGGAAATCGGAAAACTTCGCCGGTCGACGGATCAAATCCACTAAATCCCTTCCTTGGATGGCCTGTCCACAGAACCCCGCTGTGGTCGATCATAATGCGCCCCGTGATCCCCGGAGGCATTGTATTCGGCAATGTATCAGAAGATCGAAAATGTGTCATTTCCATGCTCTTCAGATTCAAACAACTCAATCCCCTTTCCTTGTAACCAATCCACAGCCTGTCACCATCCTCCTTAAGGGCAGTAACATGATCCTCCAGTATGGTTTCGCGAATAACAGGGTCGTTCTTAAATACGACCATTTTATAGCCATCAAGGCGGTACAGGCCATCGTCCGAGCCTACCCAGATATAACCGTAATTGTCTTGCTCAAAACAACTCACATGACGTCCGGTCCAGAACTCATGCCACTCGGAATCAGAATACTTCGAAGGACTTTGGGCAACAATGCCTTCAGCCCATAACAGGAGCACCAATATGAAATATGCGCGACACATGACTGTGCAAGATGCACCGGGAAACTCTCAAACAGGGTGAATTTCTGAGTGAATGACATGATTTCTGAGCGCCTGACCAAAATTCTGATTATCCGGAAGAATCGCCTATCATTGTATAAACCTTAGCCATTAACATGGAAGAAATAATTGAACACGGCGATACCATTGACAGAAGTCTCACAGATGAGATTGAGCTTGATCCGGCGAACAATTGGTTAAGACTCGGTAATGCGGTCATCGATTATATCCCCCGTTTCGGAATTGCCTATCTCATCGTTACTGCTCTTGTCGCTTATTACATCAGCAAGGTTGAATACCTGGAAGATATCCCGGCCTGGGTGTACTCTTTGGTGGATACCGAGTCATTAGCGGGAAGGTTCGCCGACATTGTTCTCGGATATGTTACCATCATCATTTACTACACACTATTTGAGTACTTCAGCAAAGGCAAATCACTGGGCAAATACATCACCCAGACCAGGGCGGTAGGTCTCGACGGACAAAAAATCAACTTCAGACAAAGCCTGCTCCGGTCGTTATGCCGCTGCATTCCGTTTGAACCTCTGTCCTTCTTCGGAGAGGGCCCGGGAGGGTGGCACGACAGACTTACAGACACGGTTGTAATCAATGAAAGGACTTCGAAGCTGCCGGGATAAAAAAAATCGCCCCGGAAATAATCCCGGGACGACTCTTACCTGATAGTTTCAGTTAAGTTAAGGGCCTTATACAACATTTCGGGATGTCCGGGAGCTATTAAGATATTCCGCATAACTCCGGAAAATCAAACCTTACTGTACGACCATCCCTCTATCTTATGACTGTGATTAAAACATGTATCACCATTTGCGGACCGAAGATCGAAAGTGTTCCCAACTGGTTTTTATAACCTTAGTTATAGTCGAAAAACACCGGGGCTACTTATCTTGCCCGATTGGTTAATGCGGTTTCTGGCAGTTCATATCATCCTGGCGGTATCGTCCCTTTGTTCAAAAACATTGGCTCAGGATTATCATTTTACCCGCTTTTCCACGCGGGAGGGGCTTTCAAATAACTGCATCAACGACATTGTAGAAGACCCTGGTGGTTTTATCTGGATTGCTACCTCCGACGGACTTAACAGATACGACGGACACAGATTTGAAGTATTCAGGAGCAATGAGAAACCAGGCTCCCTGCACAGCAACCAGATACAGACCCTTATGCTTGATAAAAGCGGAAGACTTTGGATGGCAGGAACGGGCTGGACCGTTATCAACGTATTCGAGCCCGGCACGAAGACCTTTTTGTCATATCCCATAGAACACCACGACCACAGCCTCGTAATATGCGACCTGTTTGAGGACGCAGAGGGGCATATATGGATGGCCAGCTCCAATGGAATATTTCTCTTCGATAACGAGTCACAGAGGTTTCTTGACCTGACCAGCGAAAACTCCCGCGGACCAAAACCCCTTGGAAACTACTCGTACACCAACAATGTTTTTGCCGAGGATCCCTCCGGAAAAGGATTCTGGATGATCACCAACAGCGGCTTCAACTTTTACTCGTATGATGAAGATGTATTCAAACACACAAAAAGCGGAACAGGAATAAAAATCTTTGATGTTCCGGCAAGGCGACCGTTTGTTATAGACCGCAATGGAATCCTCTGGACATCCATACTCGATGGAGGCCCTTACTGGTCCTGGATTGGATGGGATATTGCCGGAGACTCTATGGTCTACCGGGACGACAATGTAATTCTCGAAGATGAGCGGATGTTAAATGCATTTTCCAGAATTTCCATAGATGAGCGGGACCGCATCTGGCTCGGCAATAATGCGAGAACACCTCTCATATTTAACATAACAACCAGGAGCTTCGACTATTCCCTCAATCAGGTTTACCCCGGGTCGCTCACAAACCATACACTCAGGGCCACTCATGTTGATAGAAACAGCAATATCTGGCTCGGCACGGAAGAAGGTTTGTTTGTGTCGTTCGTTATACATGAATACATAGACACACATTGGATTGGGGAATGGACGGCCTTTCGAAAACCACGTATCAAAGACCAGTTATTCTTCAATGACTCTCTTCTTCTGATGG
>JBEAZL010000256.1:0-4913 GCA_041170085.1 Bacteroidota bacterium | reverse complement strand
CTATGTTGCTGTCCGTCGGGTTGTACAGTTCCAGTGCCTTGTTGTTGGATGTTCCCTCGATATACTCTGAGAAGAATATATCTGAACATCCGGGGGCAAGTTCACATGGCTGGGTTATGATGGTTACATAGTTCGTTGATATATCAATGCAATATCCTGCATTGCTTACACCGTTAATCGGATCGCCTGGTTCAATACTGAAATCATTCAGAGCCCCTTCATGCGAAATGCCGTACACTCTGTAGGTGCCCGCTGACAAAGTGTTGAAGTCGTATGTGTTGCCGGTAAAAAGCTCTATAATCTGACCCGTTGAATTGGTTAATACCCATGTGTATGACGATGCGGTTGGAATAGAGGTGGTGGTGAATGTAACAGGGTCGGTAGTCTCATCAAGACAGACAACCAGATACGTATCTCCGAAGGCATCTCCAACTGTTCCCGCAATACACTCGGGATCATTGCATAACTCTTTGGTTACGGTGATGTAGTTGAATGAAATGGCGGCACATGTGGAGGCCTGAACGTAATTGAGGTTGTCTCCTGTTTCAATTGTGGCAGGGTCGATGGCTCCGTCGTATGCCAGGCCATAGATGCGGCAAATACCTTCACCGAGTCCTTGCGGATCGAAAAAGGGTGTGTAGAATACCTGATCAATCAGCTCATTGTTTCCCTGTGTAACAATCCAGGCATAGTCGGCATACATGGCGTCTGCACTGAACTGAAGTTCAACGGGAGCAGCATTATCATCCGTACAAATGGTAAAACTGGCCTGTCCGTTAGCGGTCAACACTGTTCCCGCTACGCACTGCAATGAGTTGCTGAAGCCAGGGGTCGGAAGCTGTGCTACATAAGTCACGGTTTCCAGCGCGGCACCTCCATCAGGTACACGGGCTATACTATGTTCTGTGGGAAACAGATTTCCTGATTCATTTACCTGAGGCTGACCGGGTGTAAGATTCAGCAACTGAATGTCGTCAGCATCATCTGTGTCATATACCACAGCATCAATGAGGTTGGACGTAGACAGAACAGATCCGTTTGGCCAGGAAGATGAATTTCCCGTGTACAGAGCAACGGCATCGGCGCCATTCTGCATAATGTTATTGGAGATATTCAGGTCGACGTTCAGAACTCCTGAATTTCCTGCAACGAAGAAGCCGTTCGCGTCGAGGGAGAATCCGTCCAGATCATAAGCACTGTAACTCTGATCATTCAGTCCGTTGAATAGTACCAGCACATATCCGTCGAGGGAGGTGTTGGCAGGGCCAAATAACTCAATGAATTCCATCATGTCTGTTCCCGGTGTATCGCTGTCAACTTCGTTGATGACGATCTGACCGTAGCTGAAAGAATGCAATGAAAGAAAAAAGGCGATAGTAATGATTTGAAAGAAGGCTTTCATGTTCTTTATTTTCGGAGTGTGTATTTCGTATGACCAGCTCTGCTCCGGGAGGGGCAAAACGGGGGCGCAATTTACCTCATTTTAGTGGTAACCGCCTTTTCAAAGGTTAGACTTCTGTTACCATTTGTTCTCCCTCCACCGGGTTTCCTGCAAAAACCTATTTTGCCATTATATTCGAAGTATGATGAAGAAACAAATTAGTCTCATTATTCTGCTATCCGCTTTTTTGACTGCGACAGCACAGTGGCAAATGGAATTGGAGGAGATCGCGGATGATCATGACCTCATGGGTATGTCCGTAGTCAGGGTTTGCGGAAGCGACATTGAATCATATCACTTCGGACTTAAGGACTACACACGTCAGCTGGTGGTAGATGACAGCACGATGTATCGCATTGCATCTATTTCCAAAACGGTTACCGCCATGGGTCTTATGAACCTTTGGGAAGATGGAGCATTCGGACTGGATGATGATGTGAGTGCAGCTCTGGGATTCGAATTGCGAAATCCGGATTTTCCCGATACCCCCATTACCTATCGGATGTTGCTGTCGCACCAGAGTTCTATTCAGGATGGATCAGGTTATAACGACTTCCTCAGTGCCACATATTCATTCGATGCCACCCCACCCTCGATAAGTGAATTGCTTACTGTGAGCGGGGAGTATTATTCATCAAATATGTTTCGCAACGAGGAACCGGGGACGTATTTCGCTTATTCCAATATTAACTATGGAATTATCGGAACCTTGATAGAAGCCTTGTCTGGCCAAAGGTTTGATATTTATATGCGGGAGGCTGTTCTTGAGCCCCTGGGTATAGCTGGAAGTTATAATGTGGGCGACATTCAGAATATTGATAATGTGGCGGTGTTGTATCGCTACCAGGGTGGATGGAATCCTCAGGCCGACAATTATCAGGGTGTTCCTCCAGTGCCGTTGAGCCTTCAGGCTTATCAGAACGGAACCAACGGAGTCATTTTTGCTCCGCAGGGCGGTTTGCGCATATCTCCCACGGATCTCGCCAGGCTGCTGATTTCTTTGCAGCACAGCTCATACAATGGCATAGCCATTCTGGAGCCGGCCACCATTGAGCAGATGAAAACTGTTCAGTGGGCTTATGATGGGAACAATGGCGATAACTACTATGGTCTCTTCCGGTCCTGGGGCCTCGGTATACAAGTTACCACAGACACTTCCGGGGGTGATCGCATTTGTGCGGGAAGTACTTTTATGGGACATCCCGGAGAAGCTTACGGGCTCATTTCTGATATGTATTGGTTTTTGAATCCGGATACGGATGCCGGATTTATTTTCATGACCAACGGCTCCGGAGAGGGATTTGAATTTGGGAGTGAAAGTGCTTATTATTCTTTGGAGGAAGAGGTATTCGCAGATTTGTGTAACTATGGTTTTGACGGCTGCTATCTCGGGATGGATGAACGCAATGAAGCGGTCTTTCGCGTATGGCCCAACCCGGCTGATGGCCTGGTTCATATCAAGGGCTCGGAAGGCGATCAGATTCTCAGGTGTATGAACGCTATGGGCTCGCTTTTCCACCCCGATTTTCAAGAAGTCAGCGATGGCGAATTCATCATGGACACCTCTGAACTGGCTGCAGGATTCTACTACATAGAAATCCTTTCTTCTGCCGGAAAATTGGAACGGTTTCCCGTTTCAATCCTCTGATCAGAACTCAATTACCTGTATTTCTGTTGGTTACACAGGAAACGAAATTAATGTTAAAACGTTTCCAATGGGAAAAGTGTGTTTACTTTTGCCCGCGAAATGACAGAAAAAGAAATCTCATTATTGGATAGTGCCGTCAAGGTTTTTATGCGTTTCGGGGTGAAAAGCATAAATATGGATGACATGGCACGGCATCTTGGGGTGTCGAAGAAAACCCTTTACCTGCATTTTAAGGATAAGGAAGACATGTTGGCCAGAGGTATGAGACGCCTTTGCATTACGGATGACCAGGCTGTAGCTGAAATATGCAGCCGCGGACTGAATGCAATAGATGAGAGCCTTGAGATCATGAAATTCGTTTCGGCCATGTTGCGTGATCTCCATCCGTCAATCGTCTTCGATATCGAAAAATATCACCCTGAGGTATACCGTGAAATGATGGAGAACAGGCAGTCGTGCATATACGGCATCATTTACGGAAACCTTAAGAAGGGACAGAAGGAGGGCCTGTACAGGAAGGATATGAAGGCTGAGATCATTGCAGGACTATACATCGCGAAGATGACCTCTGTATTTGATACCCGCTTGTTTCCAAATCAGGAGTTTACTGCCGCTCAGCTGTACGATGAGTTTTTTATTTATCACATCCGCGGTATAGCTAGTCCCGCAGGCATTGCGCGGCTCGAAGAAAAGCTAAAGACAAGAAAGAAGAACTAACCATGTTTCCCAAATACCCAATCCGTTTTATGAAACCAATGATCAGGTTTATCCTGCTTGGGATCTTTCTGTGGCCTGTTGCAGCGCACCTCCAGACAACGGAGTTGTCGCTCGTCCAGGCACAGGATTATGCCCTTAAGAACGCCTATCAGGCGAAAAGTGCACAGTATGACGCACAGGTTGCAGCTCTGCAAACTGAGGAACTCATTGGCGTTGGTCTGCCACAGATCAGCGGCTCATTGCAGTACCAGAACTTTATCGACATTCCGACACAGCTTGTACCGGCAGAATTCTTCGGTGGAGCACCGGGGTCTTATGCCCCCGTCAGGTTCGGTCTCCCTCAGAATATGACTGTAGGGCTTTCAGCAAGTCAGCTATTATTCAACGGTTCATGGCTTGTCGGTCTTGAAGCTTCAAGGGCATATGCTGATCTCAAGAACAAGCAGAAAATCCAGACTGAGAAGTCGCTCAAGAGCGATGTGGCAAATGCCTATCATCTTGCGCTTATCGCAGGGGAAAATCTGAAGGTGCTGCAGTCGAGCAGGGAAATTCTTGCCAAAACTCTCTCAGACACTCGTGCACTTTTTGAGAATGGATTCCTTGAAGAACAGGATGTTGATCAGCTGCAGCTAACACTGAACGATCTCGACAGCCGCATTGCTTATGCTGAACAACAGGTCAAGGTTACTCACGATCTCCTGAAATTCACGATTGGTATGCCACTGGCAACTGATCTTAAACTTTCAGATACCAGAGAGTCAATGGTTGCTCAGGCTTCTGAAGAACTTCTGAGTGCTCCTTTCTCAGCGGATTCTCATATCGACTATCAGGTAACCCTGGGTGCTCTGGGCATGCAGGAGATTAACCTGAAAAATGAGAGGGCAAAGAAGTTACCTACACTCGCTGCATTTTATAATCTCCAGACCAATGCTCAGCGTCCTGAATTCAACTTCATGGACAGCAGCAAGCCATGGTTCCCGATACAGTTGTGGGGTGTGCAACTGAACGTGCCCATCTTTTCCGGATTGAGCCGAAACAAGTCGATTGGAAAGGCAAAAGTCGAAATCCAAAGGATGCAGGATTTATCGGCAATGACGCGCGAGGCCA
>JBEAZL010000255.1:0-2585 GCA_041170085.1 Bacteroidota bacterium | reverse complement strand
AAAACCTGAAGCACAACACCTGCAGGCTGACTGATGGGCAGATCAGCGTGCAGTGAAACTTTACCGTCAAAAAAGTACGACTGGCCTATGCTCTGAACAGCGCAGAGCAAATTCAGGTTCGAGAGTGGAATTCTCATCAGCTCGCCATTAGCGTTGCGCTCATGAAAGATCATGGCCATATCCTTGCTGCGATGCTCTCCCCTGAAATTCTGAATCATTCGCACACCCGTTCTTCTCCATGTCTGGATGAAACAACCTGCCTTCTTGCCAGAACTCATGGCCTCCGTGATATCTTCCACATAGATAGCGCGTGTGGTTACAGGAGTCCATCTTGTAAATCCCAGATCGCGAAGTGTTATCACAGTGCTGATTCCGCATGAATTGCAAACAAATAATCGCTCTTCATTCGTCCATGACGGATCGAGAGGCACGATCACCTTTCCTTCGGACAGCAAATACAAAATGATTGCGAAAGACTCAGGAGAAGGAGGAAGCAAGAGGGCCACTGCCTTATCATCATGAAGTGCTTCCCTCAATGAATCTCCCAGCAGAGGAAGTTTATGTGATAAATCATTAAACATCTGTACAGATCTTTCTGACTTCCAGAAACCCTTGGCAGATCTGCGGATTTTTCTGCCCAGCCACAACGACAGTGTATCACCGGGTGCAAATCTCAGGGCGAAATGATCGGCCTCAAGATTCCGCACTTCCTGTCGCAAATGGAAAGCGTCGACAGGATGACTCATGGCCTCTCCAAACGAAACCCAGACCGGTCTGCGAAACCTCTTCCACGAGAACCTGACCAATTGACCACCCGAGGGCAACCAGCTGAACGGTGCACCGACCACATTATGAATATGTGCAGGGATGACCGGTGCGCCTGTTTCCCTTACCAAATGCTCTATTCCCTTTTTGAAAGACAAAAGATGTCCCGTGCGCGTAACTGTACCCTCTGCAAAAATGCAAACCACACGTCCCTCTGCTATGCGCTCTGCAACATGACGGTTGAAAGCATCCCGCGCTTCCTTGTTCAAAGAAGAACTAACAGGAATACAACCTCCGGCCCGAAACATCCATTTCAGAGATGGCTTATGATATACGGCGGCATTCATGATAAACGATACCTTACCGGGAACTGTGCATGCAGCGATGATAAAATCCAGATATGAAGCATGGTTGAAGACGACAAAGCATCCCTTGCCGGCCGGAACATTATGCGCTCCGTTCACTTGAAACCTGAACAAAAGGCGTCCTGCTGAAAAGACGACAAGTCTTAACAACCTTAACACAACCCAAATCGCAAGCTTCCTCATTGTCAGAAATATTTTCTACTCAAAGGTGGAGACATCTGCAGAAAACACCTAACTCAAATCAACACATTATGTACTTTATTTTTATTCATTAACGAGATAACATAGATCTGGACCCGCAAAGCCATATCAGTTACAATATATTATTTAATGGCATATAAACAAGGTTCGGGATTGCAATTCCAGACTCCCAGCTCCCTAACACTCCGTACTTTATTATTTTTACTCAATGGATCAACTCTCCCTGACATTTCATTTGCTCTCCACGAAAGAAAAGCGCGTTTTCCGGAAATTCATCCTGTCAGAACAGCGCAGACCTCCAGTCAAAATGATGAAATTGATCGGCTATCTGGAAACACGTGGAGGGAGCAGCAGATCGCACATGACGAAGCTGTACACCAGCGATGAGTTCAACGCGTGGCATTCACTTCGCAAAAGGTTGCTGAAAAGACTTCAGGAGTTTATAGTAAATAATGGAGAAAGAAATCATCCTGGTCCGGAACAGGCAGAGAGGCAGATAGCACTTGGCACCCAACTCATCCAGCGCGGTGCGGGAAATCTTGCCGTGAAAGAACTTGAGCAGGCCCTTGCCCTGACCCGGCATCAGGAACGATATGATCTGACCGATAAGATTTACATGATCATGATTACGTATTCATCTGAACTGGGCACGGATGCCGAACTTGTTTACGAGGAATGGCGAACGAACAAGCGCAAAGCAGAAATGATGGAGCGCATGATCATTTCCAATGCCCTGCTCGCACAAAGGCTTGAAAGGGCAAGAAGAGAAGGGCGAGTGATTAACATTGACCAGTTCACCCGGCAGGCATTCTCAGAGACCGGCAACGACCTCGCCGATAACGCCACCATTGTGCTGGGCACATGCACTCTGGTGCGGAATGCGATCATCTCCACTAAGAACTATGTTCACTTCGCTTCCTTTGTCAAACGACAATATGAGCGTTTGAAAAAGAGCGGGGCCCTTATTCAAAGTCCGCTGAGCACACAATTGGGACTGCAGTACATTCTCGCACATGCGCTATACCGCAACAGACAATTTGAAGCGGCTAAAGAAGTGCTGAACGAGATGCACTCTTCATTAAACTCAGTTAAAAAATCAGAGGAGAGGTATAAAGCCAGATATGTACTTCTGTCGGCGGCTATCAGCAGCTATACCGGCGACAACAGGAGGGCAACTGAACTGTTACGAAGCGCACTTGCCGACAGAAAAGCGCGCTACACGGATGGCGACCAGCTCAATATGATGATGAACCT
>JBEAZL010000254.1:0-16065 GCA_041170085.1 Bacteroidota bacterium | reverse complement strand
ATCCGTCAATATTGACCAGCAGAATGGCAATCTCACCATTACCGAAGGTGGAAATACATTCGAAGTGGTTATACCGCTGAACGACGCAGATGCGGATTCCACCAATGAACTCATCACTTCTGCCGCACTCTCAGGAAACGGAACAATACTCGAAATTGAACAACAGGGACAGATCATTTCTGTTGATCTGGAGCCAGTAATAGAAGGCACATGGCAGGAAGAGCCCGGAAGTGTTTTCAATAACACGGAAGATATCGGTATCGGTACAACCACACCCAACAGTTCGCTGCATGTGCAGGGTTCATACGGTGCAGCTGTACAGGTACTGGCAGGTCCGCAGGTTTACCAGGCCACGGATGCCGATCAGGTAATCATTTGCAATGTCAGCGCCGGTTCGATCACCCTTACCCTCCCCAACCCTGCTACCTGCGCAGGACGGGTGTATAGTGTTCGCAAAACTTTTGACACAGGGCTTGGACCTTTCACTTCCAACACCCTGACCATTCAGACCACTGGTGCCGGTGAAATTGAATTCGCTCCCACCTTTACCATGTCCTGGGTAAAGCAGGAATCTGCTGTATTGATCAGTGATGGCATCAATTGGTATGTGGTAAGCTATTCCAGAAATGAAGTATAAGGGGAGCCTTGTAGCTTTCATTCTTCTTTACACAGCTGCCTTGCCGGCACAAACCATTTCACTTGACCGGCAGGTTATAGGTTGTTTTGGCCTGTCAGGCGGCGATATGGCACATTTCAGCATGACTGCCGGAGAGGCAGTTACACCCACTTATTCCACTCCAAATTTCGAACTTACCCAGGGCTTTCATCAGCCCAATGATGTCGAACCCGAAGAGCTGGAGGTATTATGGACCATTTCTTTCGATGAATGTGAATCACTGTACCAAATTACACTTAACTCCATAACCGGATGCGACGTGGAAAGCGGTTTTTCCGTCCTCTGGCAGGGAATTCCGGGCGATTCTTCCTATTCATTTGCAGAAACTGAGCTCGTTTTTTCGATTCTGACTTCCAATTGCGAAACAGAATTTTCTCTGGACATGACAACAGAGAATATTGAGTATCTCGCCTGTCCCCTGCTGTTCTACTCCCTCATTACACCCAATGGCGATGGTGCCAACGACTCGTGGATTATTGAGAATATCAGCTTTCACACCGACGGTAAAAACCGGGTAGAAATCTTCAACCGCTGGGGCGAAAAAATATGGAGTGGTGCCGGTTACGATAATCACAACGTGGTGTGGACAGGTAATTCCGACGACGGAAAACCACTACCTGATGGCACATACTTTTACTCGGTGTTCACAGATGCCCGCTCTTACAAGGGCTATGTGGAATTGCACCGATGAATCAGAATGAACGCTGCGCCCTGAAACCCGTTCATGCGCTTCCACTGCGAGGCAGCATCTTCATTGTGGTACTCCTGATCAGTCCGGCATTCAGCGCACAACAAGAGTGGCAGTTCACCCAACATTTTTTCAATCTGTACGATGTCAATTCGGCCTATGCAGGTAACCACGGTACCACAAGCATTGCACTCAGATACCGCAATCAATGGCCCGGAATTGCAGGTGCACCGAAAACACAGACGCTGAGTCTTCACTCGCCACTAAAAAAATGGCCCATGGGTGCAGGAATGCGCATCATGCACGAGAGTATCGGTGCGCGATCGATGATATCGCTTCGGGTAAGCGGAGCATATAAAATGAAATTATGGGGAGGCAATTTGTCCGCAGGTGCTTCACTTGGGGCCATCAGAGAACAAATCAATCTGGCAGAATTGAGCATTCGTGATCAGGACGACCTTGTGCCTGCCATCGATAACCGAAGCTATACGATGCCTGTTGCTGAAGTTGCCGTCATTTTCAATACCACCAGGTACTGGGTAGGCACAGAATGGACAAGATTAAATCGCTCTAAAACGCAATGGGCAAGCGGAGGGACCGCCAGAATGTACTATCACGGCAACACAACTGCCGGCGTTATGATTCCTGCCGGAAAAGACGATCTGATCAAACTGAGCGGCATTGTGAGATACACCGAAGGTGGTTTCTGGAATTACGATATCGCCGCAGGATTCCTGTTGAATAACCTCATCTGGTTTGGCTCAGGATATCGCGCAGAATCGGGGCCGCTCTTCTTCACAGAGGTAAACATTAATCCCAAACTGAGATTGGGATATAGCTATGAAACGGGCAACAATCAAACCTACCTGCCGGCCCAGGGTCATGAAATTTTTCTCGGTTTCAATCCCGGCAATCAACAAAGAAGTTCCATTCGATTTTTTCAATAAGACATGCGACCTGCACTCATAACATTACTTCTCATCATTTGCTCAATGATCCATGGACAGGACCAATGGGATATTGCTCCGGTGCAGAGTCTGAACAGCGTCGATAATGAAATCATCAGCGGGGTTATCGGACAACAGGTTCTTTTTGCCTGTGACGGCGGCCATGATTATGTGAACGACTACCAATGGAACAAGAGAAAGGTTTTTCGATTATACACGGCAGAGCGCAGAGAAACCTATGCTGTGCTTGAAGACAAGAAGAAGCTCTTTCCCTATCAGAGCGCAATCGAAGAGGGTACGGCTTGTTACAATGCCACGGACAGCATACTCTTCTTCTCCAGCGCTGCCAACTTCCGTGGATCGACAGGAAACAAGTTGAAAATATTTATATGTCGCAAGAAGGAAGACGGCTGGTCCGATCCCGAGTTAATACCTTTCTGTGACTCCGGATATGATTATATGCACCCCTGGTTTGATCCCGTTGAACGCGTACTCGTTTTCAGCAGCAACAGGCCCGGAGGAGCGGGCAAGATGGATATCTGGTACAGCTACTGGCTGCAGGATAAGTGGACCACCCCTGCCAATCCGGGGCTACAGGTGAATACACCGGGCAATGAAGTATTTCCGGGCATGCACCGGGGCGACATATACTTTGCCAGCGACGGGCATCCGGGTATGGGTGGATTTGACCTGTTCCTTACGCTGAAGAAGGGACAATGGACAGCCGCTATCCAGCTTCCTGCCCCACTCAATAGTCCGGGCGATGACATGATGATATTTTACCTGAACGACGACAAGGGTTACCTCTCTTCGAATCGTCCGGGAGGCGCGGGCGGAGACGATATCTACCATTTCACACGTCGTTATAAAGCGGATGAGCTGTGTAACTATCGTGCAACATTGTATCATAACAACGAACCCGTTAAAGGCCAGAGGATCCTTGTATTCAATGAACTCTCTGAAATTGTCATGCAGGACAATACCGGTGACCGCGGATCATTCCTTCTCGACAAACTGCCCTATGGACAGCGCTATGTGCTTCGCCTGCCCGATGCAGATCTCAAGGCACTCAAAGGAGCAGAGTTAATTGTAAGAACTCCACAGGGTCAGACCGTGCTGCGCATTAAAATGTCGGCCAATGGCACCTTCGAATTTGAATTGCTGCCATTCCAATACAGCGACCTGGCCTTGATGAAGGCTGTGGATAAGAGCATGCTGACCATCACGCTTGAAGGAACAGTATCCACTCCCAATAACACCCCTGTTCAGGAGAATGAACCCATCATGATTGTCGATGAAACAGGCGCTCCTATTGCGGTAAGCCGCATTGGTAAAAACGGAACGTTCCAGTTCAATGACCTGAATCCGATGTTGTCATATACGTTCAAGCTGAGCGAGCAGAGCAAGGCCAAACAGATGGTCGTGGTAGACCGCTCAACATCGATTACGCTGCCGGTCCTGAAAGAAGAAGCTACT
Source organism: Bacteroidota bacterium (assembly GCA_041170085.1). Lineage (GTDB taxonomy): Bacteria > Bacteroidota > Bacteroidia > Flavobacteriales_D > Sanyastnellaceae > JAWXBG01. Next base: position 12,278 of record JBEAZL010000254.1, on the reverse strand, counting down.
TATCTCAGGTTAAAGGAGCAGGATGCCATTCAGCTGGTGAACGAGCAGAATCAAACAATCTACATCGCACCTGAAGACGTATTCGTCATCAACCGCATATACTTCGACTACCGCTCCAACCAGCTGACCTCCGATGCCCGACATCAGCTGGACATGCTTGCTGAAATTCTCAGAAAGAATCCCGGGTTCAACATCAGCATCATCAGTCACACCGACACGAGGGGATCTGCAGAGCACAATCTCGCACTGTCGGGTAATCGCGCAAAAGCTGCATCAGGATATCTGACTGCAAAGGGAATTTCTTCCTCGCGTATTCATGCTGCGGGCATGGGAGAATCGGAACCACTGATCCAATGCGAAGAATGTTCAGATGCAGAACACGCGCTGAATCGCCGCACAGAGATCAGAATAGAAAAGTAAATTTCGTCCGCCGAAATTCCCGCGTCATCGTCAAGGATCGCCGTTTCTGAATCGCATGGTTTTCTAAACTGACTTTAGTCATATAAGCCACATCATGACAATTCACTGATAAGCCCTGACAGATGAAGATTCTAGGTTTGTCCCTCAAACGCAAGCCATGAATACAGAGGCTCTCCGCAGCTTACTTCATAAGTACAATGTAGCAGTACCCAGGTATACCAGCTATCCTACCGTCCCCTTCTGGTCGCATGAAACAATGTCGGCCGACACCTGGAAAAGGCATGTTAAAATTCAATTTGATAATGAGTCGCGCGAAATATGCCTTTATATACATCTGCCATTCTGCGAAGAACTATGCACTTACTGTGCATGTAACAAAAGGATCACGCGCAATCATGCCGTAGAAAAACCATATCTCGAAACCTTGCTTGAAGAATGGAAACTTTACAAGGAAATTTTCGAAGAGAAGCCTGTAATCAGGGAGATTCATCTGGGAGGCGGAACGCCCACCTTCTTTTCAGCACAGCATCTCCGGCAATTGATCGATGGCATAACCTCCGACGTTGAAATTGCACCGAACCACGAGTTCAGCATTGAAGTCCATCCAAACAATACCACACGCGAACAACTGAGCGAGCTGCGCAATGCAGGCTTCAACCGCATAAGCATCGGCGTTCAGGATTTCGATCCCGATGTTCAGTTTATCATCAATCGCATACAGTCGTTTGAACAAACAGCACTGATAGCAAAAACAGCAAGAGAACTGGGCTATTCAAGTATCAATGTCGATCTCGTTTACGGACTTCCGAAGCAGACCATTGACGGTTTGAAAAAGACCATAGAGCAAATCCACCTGATTGCGCCTGACCGCATCGCCTTTTATTCCTATGCACATGTTCCATGGAAAAGCAAGGGACAGAGGAGATACACAGATGAAGATGTTCCCGGTGGAGAGTTGAAACTGGCCATGTATTGTCTTGGTTACAGCATGCTCACAGAAGCCGGATACAGCAGCATTGGGATGGACCATTTTGCCCTGCCAGACGATCCGCTGATGAAGGCGGCAGGAAGCGGAAAATTGCATCGCAATTTCATGGGTTATACCACCACCAACCATAAACTCGTTGTCGGGCTCGGTGCATCTTCTATCGGTGATACATGGAGTGCTTTTGCACAAAATGAAAAAACTGTGGAGACCTATCAGGAAAGAGTGATGGCGGGTGAATTGCCGCTCATTGGCGGACATGAACTAACCGATGAAGATCTCGTGGTTCGCCAGACCATTCTCGACCTCATGTGTCGCGGAGAATGCAGGATAGAAATGGATGACCACTATTACCCGTTCAAGGAAGATTTGCTGAACGAACTGGAAGATATGACACGTGACAGGCTGGTGAATTATAAAGACGGGCGCGTCAGGATAACGGAGCATGGCCAACTGCTGGTCCGCAACGTTTGCTCATTATTCGATCTGCGTTTGCGAAAAGCCGGAGTAAAATCTAAAGTGTTCAGTCAGGCGATTTAATCTTCGCCGTTTCGCTAAGCAGATTCTACTTCAATTCGAAATCATCCGCATCGTCAATAACCGGAAACTTCAGCCGGAAATCAGCGAGTTCTTCCCAGGATAAAGAAGCCTGAAACACACCCTCTTTATCCAGTGGGTCAGCCAGTATTTCGCCACGGGGAGACAGAATCATGGAGTCGCCAGAATATTCATGCCCGTTTCCGTCTGTGCCTGTGCGATTCACACCTGCGAGATAACATTGATTTTCCATGGCTCTGGCAGTGAGTAAAGCCCTCCAGGGATGTCGGCGTACTGAAGGCCAGTTGGCAACATAAATCAGCACATCGTATTCATGATGGTTTCCCATCCATCGGTTACGGCTCCAGACAGGAAAACGGAGGTCGTAGCATATCAAAGGACAAATTCTCCATCCCTTCCACTCCTCCACTATTTTTCTCGTTCCGGCGGTGTAGTGATTATTCTCGCCCGCCATTCTGAACAGATGGCGTTTATCATATGTACCCACACTGCCATCCGGTCTGACCCAGAGTAGCCTGTTATAGCATTTACCATGATCGGAAACCGCTACACTACCCGTGACCACCGCGCCGGTAATTCGGGCCCATTTGCGCATGGCCGCCAGAGCATCCATATCATCATGAAAAGCCGATGCCTGTGCAGGTACATGCATAGTAAAGCCCGTGGTAAACATCTCCGGCAACACGATGATATCTGTTTCAGTTGAAATTCCCTTCACGATGTTATCTATGCCGGCAAGATTTGCATCCTTGTCGTGCCAGTGAAGGGAGGTCTGAACGATGGAAATATTTAAGTTCTGAATCATGAAATTTTATTTAGGGCATCAGCGGCGGCAATGAGCAGATCATCGTCCTTGGCAAAGCAGAAACGCAACACCGACTCATCGAGACCATCGGGATAAAACACAGATAACGGAATAGAGGTGATACCGTAGGAGACTGTCCACTTTTTCGCCAATTCAACATCAGGAAGATGGTCAGCACCCTTGTATTGCAACAGCTGAAAATAGGAACCTGCAGATGGCACAAAAGAAAACACCGGATTCGTGATCCTGCTTAAAAACAAATCGCGTTTCCGCTGAAAAAAATCGGCCAGTCCGCGATAAGTATCGGGATTGCGCATATAGCTTTCAATGGCATACTGGGCGGGAGTATTTACCGAAAAAACATTGTACTGGTGAACCTTGCGGAATTCCTTCATCAGAGCTTCCGGAGCCGCCACGTATCCCATTTTCCACCCGGTTACATGAAGCGTCTTGCCAAAAGAATAGACCAGTACACTGCGAGAAGCGAGTTCCGGAAAACGGGCACAACTCATATGCTGCATACCGTCGAAGACAATGTGCTCATACACTTCATCAGAAATGACTATGATTTCAGTATCTCTCGTGAGATCCTGCAATTGCAATACATCTGATTCACTCCAAATTGTACCGGCCGGATTATGCGGGGTGTTGAACACAATCATTTTTGTACGCGGACTTATGGCGGCCTTCACATCATCCCATTGGACTCGATAATCCGGATAGCTCATGGTTATCCATTTCACCATTCCGCCATTCAATTCCACAGCCGGAGCGTAGCAATCGTATGCCGGAGCGAAGAGGATTACCTCATCTCCCGGTTTTATTAATGCCGTGATAGCCGTAAAGATGGCCTGAGTTGCCCCTGCCGTAATTGTGATTTCGGAGGTGGGATCATAAACCTGACCATAACTGTTCCGGAGCTTGGCCGACAATAGCTCACGCAACGATAATATACCGGGCATGGGTGCATACTGATTGTGGCCCTGGTCCATGGCTTCCTTCACGCGTTCAGTCAACGCGGGATCAACAGGAAAGCCAGGAAAACCCTGACCAAGGTTGATAGCTCCGTGCTCTGCGGCCAGCTGGCTCATGATGGTGAAAATCGTTGTGCCCGTGCGCGGCAGCCTGGAAGAAGGAATGACTGAACTGTTCATACAAGGCAATAGTAACAGAAAAACAATCTTGCCACCAACCTGACCATAGCCCGTCCGCACAAATTTTATTACCTTAGCGTGGCGTAACCGAATTACCTAACCTATTCGTAACCATGAAAGCAGCTATTGGGCTGACCGTAGTGTGTGTTTTTCTTGCTACACTGTCAAGCGCTCAGATTATTGGTACTCCCGTTTATTACGAGGACTTTGATGCAGGGATTCCGGCCGACTGGACCAATGCCAGTGCTTCGGGCATAAGCCACTGGGAGTATCGCGGTCCGAGCACTGATCCGGGCATCAACGTGGCATCCCGTGGATCATGCGGTGCCGGCTCTATTCCCATCACATCGTTAACCCAGTCCAATGGCTTTGTGATTTTCGACTCGAACTACTGGGACGATAACGACGGAGTATGCGGAGGCCTGGGAACCGGTCAGGATCCTGCACCCCACACCGCATGGCTCATTACAGCACCCATTAATCTCACTGGCGTTAATGCACCCGTTCTCACCTTCCAGCAAGCCTTCAAGCATTACCAGGCCACTACCAAAGTTGAACTCAGCGTTGACGGCGGAAATACATGGAGCACTCTCATTACCAATACAGCTGTGTTCTCGCCTGCTTCTGAATGGAAAACGGTGAACATTGCAACCGCCGCTGCCAATCAACCCGATGTGCGTGTCAAGTTCACTTTCACCGGAACCTATTACTGGTGGCAGGTAGATGACATCGCCATCTACTCTCCCAACGCCAATGACCTTCAACTGAGCAATACGAAGTACACTGTATATAACGAGGTCGCAGATCCCTTTCTGGAAATGATGTACCATACATATCAGACTACTGCTTTGCCTTCCTTCAAGTTCTCAGGTTCTGCATCCAACGTTGGAGCTAATACACAAACCAACGTGACCCTCGCTGTCAATGTAAAGCTGGGTAACTCTAATGTCTATAATGGCTCAACCTCAGGGATTTCTGTTTCACCCGGCAGTACTTCCAATATTGTATTCGGACCTAATTTTCTTTCGCCAACGATCGAGGGGCACTATAACATTTTCTACACTCTGGATCAGGATCAGAATGACGATACACCGGCCAATAATCTGGATACACTCGATTATCGCATTTCAACCAAATACATGGGCCGCGATGAAACTGAAATTGAAAACGTTTTTGTCCCCGGCGCTATCTATCTCGACCAGACCCACGAAATTGGAAATTCATACGAAATACAAACCCTCAACAGGAAATGTTACAACGTTCAGGTGGTTCTTGGAGAAGGAACACAACCGGGAACACCGATCTATGCCAAGTTTTACGATGTAAACCTTAACCTGCTGGGACAATCTGCAGAGTATATCGTGAACGAAGCCGACATCAATTCTCCCGGCGAAGACAAAGCAATTGTGTTGCCATTGATTACTCCTGTTCCTGTATTCAACGATAGTGCATATTTCGCTGTAGTGGGTCACAACCCCGACAATGGCGGACTCATGAGGGTGGCAAGAAGTGGCTACTCTCCCGCCCAGACTTCTATCGTGAGATATCCTGAAACGAATGGTCTGTTTTACATGTTCACTACACCCATGGTGCGTATAGGTGTATTTAACCTGACGGCTGTTCCCGGTTGTAACGATCCGTTGGCAGATAATTACAATCCGTCGGCTACGGTCAACGATGGCTCATGCAAATACCACGGATGCACCGACGAGACTGCGTGCAACTATGATGCTTCAGCGAACTACAACGATGGTACCTGCCAATATCCCGGATGCACTGATCCCCTGGCGTGTAACTATGACCCCGCTTCAGCTTGTGCTGGAGGAGTATGCAACTATGACTGCGCGGGGGGTTGTACTGACCCTGCAGCGTGCAACTATAATCCGTCAGCAATCACAAACGATGGAACATGCGATTACTCGTGCTTAGGTTGTACCAACACGACAGCGTGTAACTACGATGTGTCGGCTACGTCAGATGACGGCTCATGCGACTTCTCATGTTATGGATGTACTGATCCTGCAGCTTGTAATTACAATGCGACGGCCACTTCGGCAGACGGCTCATGCGACTTCTCCTGCTATGGATGTACTGATCCAACGGCCTGTAATTACGATGCGGCGGCTACCATAGAAGACGGCACATGCGACTTCTCCTGTTACGGTTGCACTGATCCAACGGCCTGCAATTACAATGCAGCAGCTACTTCAGACGATGGCACGTGCGACTTTTCTTGCCTCGGTTGCACAGACCCCGATGCATGTAACTTCAATCAAACCGCCACAGTCAATGACGGCAATTGTGATTACTCATGTTACGGTTGTACCAATCCTGCTGCCTGCAATTACAATGACACGGCAACCATCGACGACGGAACATGTGTTCCTTCTGGTTGTACAGACCCTGTTGCCATCAATTACAATGAATCAGCTGAATGTGATGACGGAAGTTGCGTGTTCGCACCAACTTGCGCGACTGACCTCACCGGTGATGGTGAGATCAACGTAGCTGATCTGATATTGTTCACAGGTAATTACGGATGTGTAGGCGATTGCATCGCCGACATCACCGGAGACGATGAGGTGGATCTGGCAGATCTGTTGCTTTTCATCGGCGATTACGCCACCATTTGCGATTAGGTTCTGCTATCTGCCGCCAACAGCTTCTACGAGTGACAGCATGATCTGCTCAACATCATCGCTGTCCCACCGGGATTCGATGTTGTCCATAGACATGATCTGCTTCATGATTTTCTCCTGACGCTCACCGTTCGCTAATGCCTCATTGTACGGAATAGCACTGAAAGTTACCTGCGAATACAGTGGTATCCATTTGTCGGGATGCTTCTGGGAAAAACGCGCTTCAATTTTTTTCTGAAGTAAAAATTCCGGATCACCGGTTTTGTCGCGCATCTCGATGTAGTTCCTGAGCGCCAGCTCCAGTATTGCATCTGCCGCAGGTTTCCGGATTCTGGAAAACTCAGGAAGCGCTGTATCCATATTATCGCCATGCTGATCAAGCAGGTCGTTCAGCACAGTACAATCCTCAAAGCCGCAATTCATACCCTGTCCGTAGAAGGGGACAATGGCATGACAGGCGTCGCCAATCAGGCTCACCTTTCCTCCGTGGTTCCAGGGCGAACATTTCACCATAACCATGCTACCGGTAGGGTTGTTGAAGAAATCATCCAGCAATTCCGGCATGAGCGGAACCGCATCTGGAAAATACTTTTCGAAAAATGACTGAACCTGTTCGCGGGTCTGCAAATTCTCAAATGCGTCCTTTCCTTCAAAAGCGAGGAAAAGTGTACATGTGAAGCTGCCATCGATGTTCGGCAGGGCTATCATCATAAATTCTTCTCTCGGCCATATGTGCAGGCAATCGTTCCTCAGCTGGTGCGTTCCATCTGCCAACCCGGGTATTTCAAGTTCCTTGTAGCCATGTGTCAGGTACGTCTGCGAATAGTCGAAGCGATCCTGTCTCATCAATCGGTTTCTCACTGCGCTGTATGCTCCGTCTGTGCCGAAGATGTGATCATAGCCTTTCTTAACCCCCGCTCCGTCTTCCTGGATGAATTCAATTTCATTCTTGTCCAGATCGATATCTGCGCACCGATGATTAAAAAACAGATTCACATGTTCATTGCTGTCCGCACACTGAACCAGAACCTGATTCAGCAGTCCGCGGCTTACGCTGTAAATCGCCTGCCCGTCCTTACCGTAAGGCTGGTATTGTATCGATCCGTCGAGATTGTGAATCAGTCTGCCGTACATCGGCAGAGCCACTTTCCTGATCTCTTCGCCAAGTCCCGCTCCGTGCAATCCCCTCCATCCGCGGTCGCTCAGGGCGAGATTGATACTCTTTCCCTGTACCACTTTCATTTTGCGTATATCGGGTCTGCGATCGTAAACATCAACCTGATAGCCGCGACGTGCAAGGTAAACAGCCCACAGGCTACCCACCAGACCGGCACCAACCACGGCTATCTTTCTTTCACTTACGGGTTTCATGTCAAAATGATTTAAGAAATGGAATTCAACGCATCACGCAGGTCATTGATGAGGTCGCGCTCATCTTCGATTCCAACGCTAAGCCTTAACAACGTATCTGTGACTCCTGTTCTCTCGCGTTCCTCTTTAGGTATGGAAGCATGAGTCATACTGGCCGGATGGCCGATCAGAGACTCCACTCCGCCAAGAGATTCTGCCAGAGAAAATACTTTCAGAGACTTCGCGAATCCTGCTGCATGTTCAAAGGTGCTGTTTTTCAGAGAGAACGATATCATTCCACCAAAATCGCGCATCTGAGATTTGGCAACCTCATGGTTTGGATGATCTTCAAAACCGGGCCAGTAAACCTTATCCACTTTTGGATGCGAAGCCAGGAAATGTGCAACCGCCCTGCCGTTGCTGCAATGGCGTTCCATGCGGACATGAAGGGTTTTGATTCCTCGCAGAACGAGAAAACTATCCATCGGTCCCGGAACTGCCCCGCAACTATTGGCGATAAAGGCGAGCTGCTCGTAATATTCCTTGCTACTGGTGCATAAAACCCCCATCACCACATCGCTGTGTCCGCCAAGATATTTCGTGGCGCTGTGCAGCACGATGTCTGAACCAAGGTCGAGAGGTGACTGGAGATAAGGCGAGGCAAATGTGTTATCCACGAGAGTCATTACACCCTTCTCGCGGGCGATGCCGACATACTTTCTGATATCGAGAATTTTCATCATCGGATTCGTAGGGGTCTCGAGCCAGAAAAGCTTCGTCCTTTCGTTCATTTTGGCTCTTACCGCAGCTTCATCATGCATATCCACAAAGTGGAATGCGATGCCATACTTCGCAAATACCTTGGTAAACATCCGGTATGAGCCGCCATATAAATCATCTGTCGCAATCACCTCGTCGCCGGGAGAAAGCAGTTTAATGACCGCATCCGCTGCGCCCATACCGCTGCTGAAACAAAGTCCATAAGTGGCATTTTCGAGCGAAGCCAGACAAGATTCCAGTGCTACACGAGTGGGATTCTTGCCACGCGCATAGGCATACCCCTTATGCACACCCGGAGACTCCTGCACATAAGTACTGGTCTGATAGATTGGTGTCATGATGGCACCCGTTGATGGATCGGGGTGCTGACCCGCATGAATGGCGCGGGTACCGAAATGAAATGAATTATCGTCCATGCCGCAAATATGGGCGGCAATCCTCAAATAAATGAATGATTAGGATTAGTTCCCCTGAGACACTTGCCTGGCCTGGATTTCCGCCTGAATGAGGCCGGTGCGCCTGAACCATCGCGGAAGCACGACCACCCCCATAAAGAGGTATGGGAAATAAGTCAGCAAACGCCAGATAATGGCCACAACCGCAAGAAGCCCTGCGGGTACCATAAAATCAAAAAATTTGGCCAGAGCTATTTCCGCGATGCCACTGCCGCCGGGTGTTGGGGATATCAGCATGATAACCCACATCACGAGTTGCCTTCCGTACACCAGCAAGTGGTCCATACCCTTCTCCTGCACAAAGGCGAGAAGTATAAAATTGAGTGTGAAAAACCTGGCTGTCCAGCTCATCATGGTGGCAATGAAAGATTTGGACCAGTATGATAGAGGTTTTCCTCTCAGCTCCTGACTTGATATAATGATCTCATCTCCAAGTCTTGTAGCCCGTTTCTGCAGGGACTTGAGGCCTCGTAACGAGGTAATTCTTTGAAGCAGACGTTTAAAGAGATTGGGTCTCCAAAATATCCCACCGAGAATGAGCAGAGTAAGAAAGACAATAAAGAAGTATCCAATGAAAAACAGCACTTTAATGCTGGAAGTGCCAAAACTTTCCGAAACCCACATGCTGGGAAACAAAGCATCACTTCCAATGATAATGAATACCACAGGCACCATGATGATATAAAAAATTTCATCGAGCATGGCAGTCACAAATGTGATGGCCGTTGCCTTTCCCATGTTGATCCCTTCACGGTTGATGATGAACATGGCTATCCCCGATCCGCCTACAACGCTCGGGGTGAGTGCGCTGGCAAATTCCCAAAGCATGATGACCTCAAAACTGGCACGCCATGAGAGCTTCTTGTCCGTCATGCTTCGTATACGGTAGATATATCCCAGGTCACGGATGATGACCATCAGCAAAGCTCCCAGCAACCCAATGGCCATGTATTTTGACCACTTCAATTCACTCAGAATCTGACTGCTGGATTTGAATACATATGCACCATCAACAGCGGGAACAAATTCGGCGTCATCTGACTTGTCTACCTGACCATTGCCATTGGCATCCACCCAGTCATGAGTGCCAATCTCTTCCGGTGTTGCCACCACATAGTTGTATGAGTTCAGATTATGCCACAGAAGATATAATGCAGCAGCCAATCCGAGGACAACGGGTATCATGATCCGTTTCCAGCTGAATTGCTTGCGAAGGTCCTGTTCTTTGGAAACAGTCATGTCAGGTTTGAAGCCGGTTTTGACAAATATACCTGTGCATCTTACCCCAATGGATGATGCTGACCTAATATTATTAACGTGTCATGTGGAAAGCTAAACCCAAACCTTGGTGCCCTCCGAGCAATTGGCACAGATATCAATTTCCTTCCTGGAAGTCATCAGTGCTCTTCTGAATTTCAGGTAATCCGCTCCATTCCAGATTTCTGAAAATGATTTTCTGGAAAGATCACCCAGTTGATGTGTGGCATCCTTGTCAAAGCAGCACGGCACAACCTTACCGTCCCAGGTGACTACGCAAGAGCTCCACATACGCCAGCAATGGTTATCCAAAGAATTTTTTACCTGATAAGTTCCATCCTGCTGTCTCTTGTATCTCGAATATTTCTCGTCGAGGGGAATCAACGGATTACCATTGACATAATCATATACCTGCGCAGTCTTGTAGCGCACCTCGTCAACCCCCATCTCTTCAGCAAGTTTTTTCACATCGCCAATCTGGTGCTCATTAGGCCTCACCACCAGAAACTGAAAGATGATATAAGGTGTTCGTGAACGAAGCTTACGTCGGGCCTCCACTATGTTGCGAGTGCCTTCCAGAACCTTCTCCAGTTTGCCATGCACCCTGTATTGCTCATACACTTCCTGAGTGGTACCGTCAATCGATATAATTAATCTGTGGAGACCTGATCGCACGGTGCGCTCGGCTACCTCCGGCGAAATAAAATGTGCATTGGTGCTCGTGGACGTATAGACTTTCCTGGAGGAGGCATGGCTCACCATGTCCAGAAAAGCGGGATTAATGAATGGCTCTCCCTGAAAATAAAAATTGATGTACATGAGTTCTGGCAGAAATTCATCGAGCCAGCGCCGCATATCATTCTCGCGCAGGTTTCCTGTTTCCCGTGTAAAGGACTTCAGTCCGGAAGGACATTCCGGGCAACCCAAATTACAAGCGGTAGTAGGCTCAATGGAGATGCTAACCGGACGAGCTGGATGACGCACCCTGCCGGTCCAGCGGGACCAGTAGAAACCCCCGAGAAGTCTGACGGCATTGAACACTTTCCGCAGGCTAAGGGTTAACAGAAAATTGCGGGCCTCCTGTATGCGCATGATGCGCGAATATACCCGAAGCCAAACCAAAGCCATATTTGCACCTGACCAATATTCAGAAATGACAAGTATGAATCTCAGAATGAATCCCATCGCGGTAATACTCTCATTGCTGCTTTGCTTCAGCACTGCAACTTACTGGTCTCAGATCAGCATGTCCGGAAGGGTTATCGATCGCGAGAATGGAGAACCCCTGGCCTTTGTCGCGGTCTACCAGAAAGATTCTCACAAGGGAACTCATACCGACATTGACGGCAAATTCAGCATCGTCGCCGACGCCGGCTCTCAGGTCACCTTCACTTATATCGGATACGAAACACAAACCATTGCTGCTGCAAGCTCAGAAGACATCACCGTGACCATGAGCCGAAAGAGTGTCATGCTCAATGAAGTGGTAATCCGCCCGGGAGTTAACCCCGCAGAACGCATCATTCGCGCAGCCATCGAAAACAAAAAGAACAACAACCCCGAGCGGGACGAGACTTTTACCTACGACAGCTACAATAAACTCGTTTTTACTGCAGATATTGATTCTGCCAAATACAACGATCCGACGCAATACAACTCGCTCGACAGTGCCAACCGCGAGATGGTGGATTTCTTTCAGAAGCAGCACATTTTTCTGATGGAAAGTGTCAGCAAGAGAAAATTTATGCCGCCGGCGAGAAGTGAAGAAACCATCGTGGCCTCGAGAGTCTCCGGACTCAAGAACCCGGAGTTTGCCCTTCTTGGCACACAGCTTCAGTCGTTTTCATTTTATGGTGAAAGTGTCAATATTCTCGA
>JBEAZL010000253.1:0-4020 GCA_041170085.1 Bacteroidota bacterium | reverse complement strand
CTGGTAAGCGTTATCGAAAATCCGGCTGCAGATACATTCCATGAAGTTATCGAACAGGATTGTGTTGCAAACGCTGTTACGGTTTCTGCCAACGGACCTGTTGCGCTCTGCGAAGGTGGTTCTGTATCTCTGACTTTTGATGGTGAGGCTTCAAATTACTTGTGGTCGAATGGAATGACTGGCAGTGAGATCACTGTTGACACTCCTGGTAATTATTCAGTGATTACCTGGGATGGAAATGGCTGTGGTGCCCAGTCTAACGTAATAAACGTTGCATACGTAACCGATGAAACTCCTGTGATCACAGCAAACGGACCACTGGAATTCTGTGAAGGTGGAAGCGTGCAGTTGATCTCATCTGAAGCATCATCATACGCATGGTCAGGAGGCGAGGAGACACAGGCCATAACGGTTACAGAATCTGGTACCTACTACGTAGCTATCGAAGGAATCTGCGATAATGCAGTATCTGAAGAACTGAACATTGTGGTGTTCGATGCTCCTGATGCTCCCTCAGCGACTGATGTGACCATCCCTACACCGGATGTGGTTACACTCGAAGTTGCTACCGGAACTGATATTCGCTGGTTCGACTCAGAAGATGCCACTACCCCTGTTGGTGCTGGTCTCTCGTTTACTACTCCATACATTTCAGCCAATACCTCTTACTGGGTGGAAGACGTTGCTACTCATGGAGGCGAAGTAGGTACAGGTGGTCCTGAAGGTCCATCAGCCGACGGACAATATCACAACAGCAGCAACTACTGGAACGTATTTGATGCCAATGAAGATATCTGGCTGAAGACAGTTCGCGTGTTTGCCGGTACAACCGGTGATCGTACGATCAGACTGTTGGATAATCTCGGTGCTACCCTGGATGAAGTTACTGTTTCAGTTCCTGAAGGGGAAAGTGTAGTTGACCTCAACTTCTTTGTTCCTGAAGGAACCGGTTACGGTTTGCGTTGCACCAATCCAAACCCACAGTTGTGGAGAGATAAGAACCTGAATCAGAATTATGATTTCCCATACGATGTGGACGGTCTCGCCAGCATCACAGGTACTACCGTACAGGGCGGAGATTCTGATAACTACTACTACTTCTTCTACGACTGGACTGTTGAGGCCGTGACATTTGAATGTCCGAGTGACAGGGTAGAGGTTCAGATTATCGTTCTGGGTATCAATGAATTTGAATCTGTGAATTCATTCACCATGTTCCCTAACCCTGCCACCGACGTTGTTACCATGTCATTTGATATGACCAGAAATGAAACCATTCAGGTCAATATCCTCGATGTGGCTGGTCGCACAGTAATGAGCAATCAGATTGTAGCTTCGACAGGTGCAAATGCTGTAAACATGGATATTTCCGGTCTTGCTGCCGGTGTATATAATATCGAGTTCAATATTGGTAACCAGTCAGCCAGCTCGAAGCTGGTTGTGAGGTAATCCTGCGAACAGACATTCACGGAAAAGGCTGCCTTCGGGCAGCCTTTTTTATGGCCATCAAAGTCGCTTCCTTTCCTCCCGCAAAATGACGCGCCAACTTTTTTTGAACAATCTCAAACCCTTTGTTGATAAGGCTTTGGTAATGTTCACAAAATATGAACACCAGATAGAGACGCTATCCTCATCTGGTACCTTTGAGCACCTTAGCAAATTTTGTTCATTGTGCAACATTCTCCCGAAGAGTTAAAGCGTATTTGTAGTCAGGTCAGGCGCGACATCGTCCGTATGGTGCATGCTGTCAACAGCGGTCACCCCGGAGGTAGCCTGGGCTGCACAGAGTATTTCACAGCCCTGTATTTTCATGAGCTGAGAATTGATCCGTCGAAGTGGAATATGGATGGAACTGGTGAAGACCTGTTCTTCCTCAGCAACGGACACATCTCACCGGTGTGGTACAGCGTTCTGGCCAGAAGAGGTTATTTCAGCACAGCTGAATTAGCCACCTTCAGAAAAATCAATACCAGGTTGCAGGGGCATCCCACTACCCACGAGGGTTTGCCCGGTGTGCGCGTAGCCAGTGGATCGCTCGGTCAGGGTCTCAGTGTTGCCCTTGGAGCTGCTCAGGCCAAGAAACTCAATAACGATAAGACCCTCGTTTATTCTCTGCACGGTGACGGCGAGTTGCAGGAGGGACAGATTTGGGAGGCTGCCATGTATGCAGCCCATCACAAGGTGGATAATATCATCAGTACCGTCGATGTGAATGGCCAGCAGATCGATGGTTCAACAGAAGAGGTAATGTCTCTGGGAAACCTCGAAGATAAGTGGAAGGCCTTCGGATGGGATGTACTGACAACCGACGGCAACTCGATTGAATCATTGCTGTCAACATTAGCTGAGGCAAAGAACAGAACAGGCAAAGGAAAACCTGTGATGATCCTCATGACCACATCTATGGGCAAAGGGGTTGACTTTATGGAGGGAACTCATAAGTGGCACGGCGTTGCCCCCAACGATGCAGAGCTGGAGAAAGCTCTCGGCCAGCTTGAAGAAACACTAGGCGACTACTGACAACAGACATATGCTCGATTATACAATTTATAATTCTCAGGATACGCGAAGTGGCTTCGGAGACGGGCTGCTGGAAGCTGGCAGACGCAACCCAAAGGTTGTAGGCCTGTGCGCAGATCTTACCGGATCACTCAAGATGGATGCCTTCAGGAAGGAATTTCCGGACAGGTTCTTTCAGACAGGTATCGCTGAGGCAAACATGATGGGATTGGCAGCCGGAATGACCATCGGAGGATTTATTCCCTTCACCGGAACATTCGCCAATTTCAGTACCGGAAGAGTGTACGATCAGATCAGACAAAGTATCGCGTACAGCCACAAAAACGTGAAGATATGCGCCTCACACGCAGGTCTCACACTTGGCGAGGACGGAGCAACGCATCAGATTCTCGAAGATCTTGGCATGATGAATATGCTGCCGCACATGACAGTAATTAATCCCTGCGATTATAACCAGACCAAGGCCGCTACCATGGCGATTGCTGAGCATCACGGTCCCGTGTACCTGCGTTTCGGACGTCCAAAGGTTCCGAATTTCACAGCCCCCGATCAGAAGTTTATCATCGGCAAGGCCTGGCACATGAACAGTGGCACAGATGTCTCCATCATCGCTACCGGACACCTGGTTTGGAAAGCCGTGGAAGCTGCAAGAGCTCTCGCGGCAGAAGGGGTTTCTGTCGACCTGATTAATATTCATACGATCAAGCCACTTGACGTTGAGGCGGTGGTTCAGAGTGCATCAAGAACCGGTGCAGTTGTCACCGCAGAAGAACATCAGATCAATGGTGGATTGGGCAGCGTGGTTGCCCAGGCACTGAGTTTACATCAACCCGTGCCTATCGAATTTGTTGGGGTGCGCGACACCTTTGGTGAGAGCGGAACTCCCGAACAACTGATGACCAAATATGGTCTCGAAGCGACCAACATTGTGCAGGCAGTAAGGCAGGTTATGGCGAGAAAAGTTCACGCCTGACAAACAGAGACGAAACGCCGAAAGGCTTAACAGACATAGAATATGGTAACCAGAATTATCGCAATCAATACAAGCATCTTTTCGCATGCTGAAATGCGGATGGACGATTGTGACAGCATCCAGCTCGTAGGTCCCAACAACGTTGGGAAAAGTACTCTTATCTACGCACTGAACTTCTTGTTCATCATTGATGGACATAAGATGACTTTCAGTGGACAGAGAAGAGGTGACAAGGAGACAATTCACCATTATTTTCCTACACACAATCAGAGCTACATCATTTTCGAGATCAGCAAGGGGGATCCCTATTGCATCATGGTGAGGCGCGATGCTGAAGGTGAACTGGAATATTACAGGATATCAGGACCCTACGTGAAGGACCATTATTTCAGAAAAGATGGTACCCAGAGCAAAATCCGGAAGTGGGAAGAAGTTCAGGAAGAATGGCAGGCTCAGGCTGTGGAGAATTATCACTTCAAGAGCAAAACTGAGGTATTCAATGCCGTCTATCAGCGCGGTAAACGCAC
>JBEAZL010000252.1:0-2689 GCA_041170085.1 Bacteroidota bacterium | reverse complement strand
AACCCACCACGACGGGATTGGATGGAAAGGTTCCATCAGGATCTGAAAGTTCAATGACATAATCATTACTTCCGTTGAATAGCCCAGTTGATGTAAAGGGAACATCAATGGCACTTCCAATACAGACAGCATTGGTATCGAGTGTGACAACAGGCTGCAGCGTGTTGATCACGTTGGGGCACTCGATAATTTCAAAACAGAATGATGCTGTACCCGTAATCTGCGGAGGGGGCGAAAGTCTGTTGATCCTGAATTTATAGCAATCGTCTTCCGTGGCAGAGTTGGGCAACTGAACCGTGATAAAGCCCGTTGTGGTCGGATAGTTAATGGAGGTTACCCATGAGCCATTCGCGCCATTGAAAACACCGTTTCCGTTGGACAATTCGATCTGATATGTTCCGTCGCACAAGGTGTCCGACAACTGGTATTCGATGGTTACAAATGCACCTTCGCAAACCGGATTGGGCGAGATGCTGAGGATATCTATGGTAACTGGTTCCGTCTCGGAATAATTACCGACAATATTGATGTCGTCAATACCGAAAGCCATGGTAGCAGGCGGACTTCCGGCATCATTCTGCCAGCGGAATCCGAAGCGCAGATTGCCCACATTGCTGAAAACCGGATCGGTGATATCTACATATTGCCACACCGACATGTTGTTATACATGGGCTGACCAAACTGAATCCACGGTCCGCCATCCAGGCTATAGTAAATGGTTCCGTACGCGGTAGCAGAACCTTCGCTCAGGTAGAAGAAACTGAAATGCACTTCCTCTATGGAATAAGTGCATACTCCGAATGTCATGTATGCAAAACGGTCCGATGCGTTCGACGGATTGTAGTTATCGTTGAGAATTCCGGAAGGCTGATCGTGTATGTGCAGATAGTTGCTGTTCGGAGCATAGCTGATAGTACCTCCATTGGTACTGCTCTGAGATGTGGTGTTCGGATACACTCCGCCACCATCATAGATGTTGTTTACTACCCAGAGATTATCTCCGGTGTTGGAACCAAAAGAAGCATCATTAAGGGTGAACGTCGGACCTCCCGTTTCAAAATTTTCGGTAAGTAGCAGAATGTCCTGAGCAGAAAGTTGCCAGGAAGCAATCAAACACAAAATCCCTGAAATGAAAATCCGGGGGAACTTCATGTGGCCGAATGGTTAAGGTCAGAAACAAATATACGAAAAAGCAGGCCGGTCAGAACACCTGATAATCAACCTTGTACAACCAATCCCGCAAATACTACTGCTGATCGAAATTCACCACCACCCTTTCTGATGTGGGTTTTGACTGGCAGGTCAAAACAAATCCGGCATCAATTTCACCCGGTTCGAGTGCATAGTTTACCTCCATATGCACCGTTCCTTCGTCGAGATGTGCGCGACAGGTACAACACATACCCCCTTTGCATGAAAACGGAATGTCCAGCCCGTGACGCTGAGCAGCCTCGAGAACCGACAAACCATTTCTTTCCATATCGAAATTGGTTTCCTGTCCGTCGAAAATAACTTTTACCGATGTGGTTCCTGCAGGAGCCTGAGAAGAAACGGCTTGTTCCTTTCGTGCTGCCGTTGCCTGGTTGGGGGCGAGAAACAGCTCAAAATGAACTTTAGCTTCATCTATACCCTGGCTGAGGAGATAGTCGCGGCAAGACTCAATCATTTCCTGAGGGCCGCATAGAAAAAACTCATCTATTCCTTTGACCGGAACAAAAGAGCGATCGAACTGAGCCAAACGTTCACCATTGAGCCTTCCGTGAAAAAGCGGAATTTCATTGGGTTCGCGGCTGAGGA
This sequence comes from Bacteroidota bacterium, assembly GCA_041170085.1. Lineage (GTDB taxonomy): Bacteria > Bacteroidota > Bacteroidia > Flavobacteriales_D > Sanyastnellaceae > JAWXBG01. The sequence continues at coordinate 891 of JBEAZL010000252.1, read as the reverse complement.
TATGAAACACCCGGAAACGCCCGAGATAACGATCCTTGAGATCTTCGAGTGCATCGCGGAAAATGATGGTGCTGAAAAGTCTGTTGCCATAGAGTAGGACCACTTCGCTACCCGGCTCATTTCTGAGTACGGTGCGGGCAATAGACATGACAGGTGTGATGCCACTCCCTGCCGCAATCAGCAAGTATTTCTTTGGTTTTGCAGGCTCAATGGGGACAGTGAAATTTCCCATAGGGGTCATCACCTGAATCTCGTCGCCGGCTTTTAATTCGCGATTTACCCATGTGCTGAACAGTCCTCCATCCACTTCTTTCACAGCTACCCGAAGCTCACCGTCGTCGGTGCCGCTACATATAGAGTACGAACGGCGAACATCCTCACCGTTGATGGTGGTCCGGAGGGTGAGATACTGTCCATGACTGAATCGGAAATCATTTTTCAGTTCTGCCGGAACCTCAAAAGCTACAGATACACATTCGGCCGTTTCGCGGCGAACATCAGTAACCCGCAGGGGGTGAAATTTTGGTCTTGACATACAATTTATAAATCGCGGGACAAATTAACGCCGAATGAAGTCAACCTCGTGAATAAGCAGATTTTTGAGGATCAGTCTTCAGGTGATTTTTATCAGGGTTATTCCGGATAATTCGCCCCGTGAACATACCTTTACGGCATCTTGTTATCAGGCAAGTAAATCAGAATTATGGCAGAGACACCCGACATGCTCAAGGCCTTTGAGGCCTACGTTCAGGCAGAAAATAAAGTGGAGGCCAAAGACTGGATGCCACAGGCATACCGGAAGACCCTCATTCGTCAGATTGCACAGCATGCGCACAGCGAAGTTGTAGGTATGTTGCCCGAAGGCAACTGGATTACCCGTGCCCCGTCGCT
>JBEAZL010000251.1:0-8955 GCA_041170085.1 Bacteroidota bacterium | reverse complement strand
GTCCCACAACTCCGTCTCCATCAATATCTGCAATACCACAGTCTGAATTACATCCAAATGAACCCAGAAATAATATGAGGTCGGCTGTTCCTACCAAATTATCTCCGTTCAGGTCTCCTGCCAGAAAAAAGTATCCACCCTCGTACGCGCCGATATCCAGAGATTCCCCTTGCAGCCTGGCCTCTCCCGCAAGATCAAATTCACCAAGTCCAAGACCTGAGATCGTACCTGTACCTCCGTCAATGCATGGCGAGGTCAGCAGATTCACATTCCAGTCCTCTGCGATGGTGCTGTATGTAAGACCCGTGCCTGAAGACGGATTGACAAAGGATGGGTCAGATTCCAGACAATTTTCATAGACATTCACAGAACTTGTGCCCATGGAAAATGACGAGATTCCATTCTGCACCACGCAGTTATAGAATGATGGATTACAATAGTGCCATATATAATCCTGAACCTTGATATTAAGGACTTCACCTGCAGTGGTGTTATTCCAGAAAATACAATTATTGAAAACAGGATCGGCATTCCAATATAGGTGCATTGCGCCTGCATAAGGTCCATCATTATGGGCGAACACACAATTGGAAAATACGGGATGGGAATGTTGGGACATGAAAACTGCTCCTGCAGTGTTGATTCCCGTGTTATTGGCAAAAATACAGTTCGTGATATTTCCGGTTGATGTTGAGGTGATGCCGAATGCTCCGCCCCCCGACTCATTATTCCGGAACACACAGCGGTTCATCTGAATATCACTGTGATCATTTACATGTACAATGTTGCTCCCGTTGTTGCCATCATTGTTGCGAAAGACGCAATCTTCAACGATCAGGTCACACTCATCATACACATATATGGCCGCACCCTGAATCGTCGATGTATTGCCGGCAAATTCACAGCCTGAAACGAGAATCTTGGAATTAACACCGTAAATACATCCTCCCTGAGCAGCGGATCCATTATTGAGAAAGGTATTATTGATGATCTGGACATAGCCGACCTGTACATATCCTATCCACATGCAACCACCATTGAAACTTGCATTGTTATTTTGAAAAACGTTTCCCTCTATGTGTGGAACACAGTTCGAATGAATGCCAATAGCACATCCTCCTGAAGTGTCGTTGTTATCGAAAGTATTGAATCTTATGACGGGCTGTGTGGCTATATTATTTCTCCAGACGGTCACACCAGCCTCTCCGTTCGGTGCAGTATTGTTTTTGAAAGTATTATATTCAATAATTGCATTTGAATCTGTGACCCTGATGGATGCACCATGTATTCCGGAGTAACCAGTGTTGTTGTGAAAATGATTGTATCTGATTAACGGTGAACCGTTATACGCATATACGCATGAAACATACATCTGTGTATTGCCGTAGATTCTGGATCTCTCCACAATGACCTTGCTCGTTCCCACTATTTGAATTCCGTCGTTGTACAATTTGTTTATGCGACAATGGGATATCCTGACTGTATCACTTGCCATGTCAAGACTATCCATTTTAATTCCACGCCATGTTATGTTGGTTGCAGTCGATGTGATGGTAATGGAATCACCCGCGGCACCCTGAGCTGTCAGATTACCCAGCACTCGCAAGTAATAGGCTCCTGAAAACTGAACCTGTGTTCCCGGCTGAATAATGAGAGTCTGACCAGCAGGTACTCTGATATGGCCCGTGATGACATAAGGACTACCAGCAGCATCCCACACTCCGCTAACGTTACCGGCAGGTATGTCCGTGGCCAGAATGAACAAAGGGGACAGGATTGCACACAATCCCAGAAGAGCACTTTTCATGGGTCAAAGGTACAGGCCACCCATAATCAGGTTCATTTATTCCAAATTATGTACTAGAATTTTGTTCTAACGGTTCAAAACACAAATAAATCAGGCATTTGTGAGGGGATCGTACTCACCTCATCCAGATTAACCAAAATGCAGGAATGCGAGTGATTTCTCAGCGGTTTGAAACCGCAATAGATTTTCTATGGCATATTTTGGGTTTACAGCCTCGACCTCTTATAAAATATGTAGTCTGTAGTGGGAGGATCTATACCTGCATGCTTCAATGCAGATGCAATCTGGCCGCGATGATAAGTGGAATGATTGACCACATGCAGGAGTATGTCCTGACGGGTATTGGCAAACTTTTCGCCCTTCGTATTGGTGTATTCCACAAGAGTATCAAGACTTCCGCCTTTAATGATATCCCCGGTGATATCATCATTCTGCCTGTTTAAATCCGAAATCTCAGCAGGAGGAACCATATCCCAGACGCCTCTTACTGCCTGCACCCCCTGAATCCGGCAATTCCAAATGTGCTGGGCATTAAGTGTATGCGAGAAAAGTAACAGAACCTTTTCAGGCACGTTGGATTCGCGCATGATAACAGAGGCAACGGCCTCGTTCATGTGAAATGAATACCGGAAGAAACCGGACAAAAATTCGTTCAGGGTGTCCATGCTGCGTGGCCATTTTTTTAGAAGGACTTCACATTTCAAATATCCGGAATGTCCGGCAATCAGGCAACGTACCGATCCAACCTCGCCGACCTGAACGGTATCGGATTCACAGAACCCGGGATATGAGGTTACCCCATGCGTTCAATATCCTGACCGACAATCAGGCATGAGGAAAAGGTTGATACAAAAACACCACTTAAGGATTATTTTTGACCGCCGTCAACAGACACATGAATATTCAACCGGAAGATCGCCCTCCCGCAGGTTACCTGCAAGGCCCGTCTGTGGCATTATTCCCTATTTCTTTCAACTCTGATTCTGCTTTGCATAAATGAAGACGAAGTACATCGACCTTGTGACCCAAACCTTTGACTGGCCTCAGGAAGAATTTCTGGTAGATCACGAGCACAACCTGCTATTTCATCAGATTCCTCTCATGGAATTGATCGAGAAATATGGTACACCTCTGAAGTTTACTTATCTCCCCAAGATTTCCGAGAATATTCAACGCGCAAAGAAATGGTTCGCCGATGCCCGTAAGAACGTGGGCTATGAAGGTGAGTATCACTATTGCTATTGCACCAAGAGCTCACACTTCCGCTATGTCCTGGAAACAGCCCTGGAGAACGACGTCCACCTCGAAACTTCATCGGCTTACGACCTCGACCTCATCAAGAGACTGAAACAGTTGGGCAAGGTGGATAAGAACAAAAGGGTCGTTTGTAACGGATTCAAAACTGAGGACTATGTCAAGAAAATCATCGGACTTATAAACGATGGTTTTACAGACGTAATGCCCGTAATCGATAACGAATTTGAACTCGGGCATCTTCAGGCCCAGATTAAGAAACCCATTAAGGTTGGAATCCGCATCGCATCTGAAGAAGAACCAAAATTCGAATTCTATACCTCGCGCCTCGGAATCGGATACAAAAACATCAAGCGCGTTTATAAGAACAGCATCCACGAAAACCCGAACTTTAAACTGAAGATGTTGCACTTCTTCATCAACTCGGGGATCAAGGACACTGCTTATTACTGGAACGAATTGCAGAAGTGTCTCAAGGTCTATACTGACCTCCGGGAAATTTGCCCGACTCTGGACAGTCTGAATATCGGAGGAGGTTTTCCAATCAAAAATTCACTGGCCTTCAATTTCGACTATGAGTACATGGTCACTGAAATTCTGAACCAGATCAAGCAGGCATGTACCGATGCCGGTGTGCCGGTGCCTCATATTTACACCGAATTCGGATCTTTCACTGTGGGTGAAAGCGGTGGAGCTCTCTATAAGATATTGTATCAGAAAGAGCAAAATGACCGGGAAAAATGGAACATGATCGACTCCAGCTTCATGACCACACTTCCCGATGCCTGGGCCATCAACAAGAGATTCATCATGCTCCCGGTAAACAACTGGGACGAACAATATGAACGGGTTTTTCTCGGCGGACTCACCTGCGACAGCGACGATTATTACAACTCAGAACAGCACGTTAACGCTATATACCTGCCTCGTTTTTATCCGGATCAGGCCCAATACATCGGCTTTTTCAATACAGGAGCCTATCAGGATACCCTGGGTGGTTTTGGCGGGATACATCACTGTCTCATACCGGGTCCCCGGCACATTCTCATTGACCGTGATACGAGGGGTCGCCTGAAATACCGTGAATTCTCGCCCATGCAAAAACCAAAAGATGTGCTGGACATTCTGGGATATTTTGAAGAACAACCTAAAACTCCCAAAGCCTGATTAAATCATGAAAGCGGTCAGATGGGCAAAGATCATGGCGTACGTCGCCGGCCTCACGGGCATGTATCTTTTCCGGGATTCGTACACGTATCTGTGCCAGCATCTTCATCTTCCGGAGCGTTTTGAGCATACTTTTTTTCGGGTCATTGTAGCCGTACTGCTGATTGAGCTTACTCGTCAGATCATATTCCTGACCTATCGTCCACAAGACCCAAAGAGGAAGCGCGACAACTTCACGGCCGGAATCTCGCATCTCGCCAAAGTCTTGTATGCCCTGGTCGGCATTGCCCTGCTAATCTCGCTGTTCAACATCTCGCTGAGGGAAGCTTTTGCCTCCATATCCCTGATCGCAGCAGCCGTGGTGCTCATGACCAAGGATTATGTGTCGAACCTGATCAATGGTATGTACCTCACCTTCACCAAAGTGATTAACATCGGTGACCAGGTGAGTATTGCCGGAAGCAAGGGCAAGATTCTGGATATTACCCTGACCAATGTTCACCTGCTCAATGAGGACGATGATATCGTGTACATACCGAACAATGCTGTCTTCTCTAATGAGATCATCAACTATACGCGTCGTGAACTAAAGAAAAGCAGCATCGACTTTGAAGTGGAGCCCTGGCAGGTTCCGGATGTCAACGAATTTGAGAAAGAGCTCATTAACTGTCTTAAGCCGTTTGATCTGGATATTCAGGCAGGAACGTACAATCTGAAGGTCGTTTCAGTTAAGAAGGATGCGATAGCCTTCAAGTTCCAGTACATCCTCAATGAACCGCTCAATAAGGACATGGATAAAAGAGTTCGCAGGCATTTCGTACGCGAACTGGTGAAGTTGATCAACCGGGAAGACCTTCAGGACATTCCCGCTGATCAAGGGTAATTCCGGTAATTTTTACCTGGCCCGTTTTTTTGTGCCCCGATTCGCTCAGAATTCCCTTTTTTTGCGCGCAAATTCACACATCCATGAGCGAAAGAAGAATTTACGCTGACGTGCCCGCTGAATATGGCCAACTGGAAACAGCATCTGTTGTATTGATCCCCGTACCCTACGACGGCACCAGCACCTGGATTAAAGGAGCTGACCGTGGTCCGGATGCCATGCTCGACGCGGCTGATAATATGGAACTGTACGATATTGAAACAGGCACAGAGGTATACAGAAAGGGTATCTTTCTCGCTGACCCTGTTTCAGAAAGCAGTTCGCCGGAAGCCATGGTTGATGCAGTGCACCAAACTGCCCTGAAATACATCGATATGGGTAAGTACGTGACCCTTTTCGGTGGCGAACACAGCATCTCCATCGGAAGTATCCGTGCCTTTCGCGACCGTTTCCCTAACCTCACCGTTCTCCAGCTCGACGCCCATACCGACCTCAGACCAGAATTTCATGGTACAACATGCAACCACGCGTGTGCCGTTTACGAATCTTCAAGAAAAGACAACCTGATTCAGGTGGGGATTCGCAGCATGGACATCAGTGAAATGGAGTTCCTGAACCAGGACAAAACCTTTTTTGCACACGAAATAGCGGCTGCAGAGGATAAAGTCTGGATGCAGCAGGTAGCAGACCTGTGTACAGAAAATGTGTTCCTGACGATCGACCTCGATGTTTTTGATCCGGCTTATATGCCCGGAACAGGAACCCCTGAACCCGGCGGACTGAGCTATTATCAGGTCCTGAACCTCATCAAAACCGTGATGAAGAAGAGCAACATTGTCGGATTCGACATTGTAGAGCTTTGTCCGGATGAAAAGCCCGGCCCGTCTGACTTCCTGGCTGCAAAGCTCTATTACAAGCTGCTCACTTACCAATTTGCCGGAAAGTGAACGAATTGGCCATAAAGACAGGCAATTAACAGCCATATGATGAAAATCAAAGCCAGGTAGTTGACAGTTACCATAAAAACAATACATTTTCACGCCAGAAAACATGGGTAAATACGCGTCCATAAGGGAATTCATGAGCACCAACTATTTGCACTTCAACAGTGCAGCAATGGTTGATGCAGCCAAGGGTTATGAAGAACACCTTGGAAAAGGTGGCAAGATGATGATCACACTCGCCGGTGCTATGAGCACGGCCGAACTTGGGATCTCCCTCGCCGAAATGATCCGCAACGATAAAGTTCAGATCATCTCATGCACAGGTGCCAACCTCGAAGAGGACCTCATGAATCTCGTTGCACACAATCACTACGAGCGGGTGCCCAATTATCGCGATCTTACCCCTGAGCAGGAATGGGGACTTCTGGAAAGAGGACTGAACCGTGTAACTGACACGTGCATCCCTGAAGAAGAAGCGTTCCGACGTCTGCAAAAGCATATTCATGCGCTCTGGAAGGAGGCTAACGACAAAGGAGAGCGTTATTTCCCGCATGAATTCATGTACAAAATGCTGCTTAGCGGTGTTTTGGAACAATACTATCAGATAGATCCAAAGAACTCATGGATGCTGGCAGCGGCTGAAAAAAACCTGCCTATCGTTGTTCCCGGCTGGGAAGACAGTACCATGGGGAACATATTCGCCAGCTATGTAATCAAAGGTGATATCCAGGCTACGACCATGAAAAGTGGTATCGAATACATGGCCTGGCTTGCCAAATGGTACACAGATAACAGCGCCGGGCAGGGCGTTGGATTTTTCCAGATCGGTGGTGGAATTGCCGGAGATTTTCCCATCTGTGTTGTGCCGATGCTTTATCAGGATATGGAAATGCACGATGTGCCTTTCTGGTCATATTTCTGCCAGATCAGCGACAGCACCACCAGCTACGGAAGTTACAGTGGAGCAGTACCCAATGAGAAAATCACCTGGGGAAAGCTCGACATACATACACCGAAATTTGTGATTGAGAGTGACGCAACTATTGTTGCTCCTTTGATATTTGCTTGGTTACTTGATCATTAAAACACCTGAGCCATGGCCGCTAAAAAAATCGCGAAAAAAGTTGCCAAACCCACAGGCAAGAAGACTGTGAAACCCGCACCGAAAAAGGCAGCCAAGCCAGCTGCCAAAAAAACCGCGGCGCCCAAAAAAGCGGCCAAACCGGCTCCAAAACCAACCCCTAAGACCAAAGTTGCAGCTGGAAAAGCGACAGCCAAGGCCAAGCCTGCACCGAAGAAGGCGGCGCCTGCAAAGGCTAAACCTGCTCCTAAAGCAAAACCCTCTTCTGTAAAACCTGCACCAAAGAAGACATCAAAGCCGGCACCTAAACCAATGCCGGTGAAGAAGGAAGTGACTAAAAAAACTGTTGAGGCCCCAAAAGCTGAAACAAAAAAGAAAGCAGCTGAGACTAAACCTGCAAAATCCGTTAAAGCTGCACCTGTTACACAAGAGAAACCAACGAAACCCGTTAAACCGGAAAAACCACCTGTAGTAAACGCGAGCGAAATCCTTATGAAAGACATCGATGTAGAGAGGGAGGCCCCGAGAAGAGGACGTCCGAGAAAAGAAACACCCACAAAAAGAGAACCCAAACCTCCGAGACCTGAAAATCCGGATATGATCTATGCTCCGCCGCCCCCAAGGCCAGGCGCACCGCTCAGAAGAGTTATCAAAGATTATAAGAATGTGTCAGATGAACATATTGAGCTCATCAACAAACACTATCCAAATGGATTCGAAAACGAAGATCTGATTTCTTTCGTCACACCTAAGGGAGAATTCATCAAGGCCCTTGAAATCCGGACCTCAGACACCGTTTATCTCTTTAAGATCGACAACAATATGGAGGTTGATGATGAAGAGTCTGCAGAAGGCGGTGTGATGGAGTCTGATTCAGAAATCGGAGGCTTCAAAGGCGGTTCAGAAGATATCGACGATGCCGATGACGATAACGAGGATGACGCCGACGACGGCGGAGATGAAATCACCGGCGACGATAGCGGCGGAGAGGACGATGGAGATGATGGAGATGGTGATGATTTCTGATCTTCACGCATAACATATAGAAGACCGGCTTGATGCCGGTCTTTTTTTTTATGCTGGCCGTTACATCCGTTCCAAGGCGCTCGTTAACTCCGCGTGGAGACCTGGTTGTGTGAAATGCATCACGCGGGTTTAACTTTAAGCATTCAAAACAGAAAATCATGATCCACGACTTTTCAATTGGCATAAGAGCATGGATGGACTCCTGGAAATTCATCTCCAGACACGGGTTGTGGCATTACTTCCTCTATCCCTTCATCATCGGACTGCTCTGGTATATGGGCATGTTCGCTTTCATCGTTGAAGTTCTTGATTATTTATGGATCAACATCGCTCCAAAGGTTGAATTCAGTCATATTCCCGGAGACACATTTAGCCAGAGAACTCTGGAGGTCTTGAGCAACATTGCCAAATATGCCATGGCTGTCGTTGTGGGTATCCTTCTCTTTATCACTGCTCACAAACTATCCAAGTATATCATATTGATCGCCATGTCACCCGTTATGTCCCTGCTCAGCGAACGCGTGAACGACATCCTGGATGGAAAACCTCAACCATTCTCGCTTGCCAAACTGCTCAAGGATATTGTCAGGGGAACTGCACTCGCTCTGAGAAATATGTTTCTGGAATTGATCATTGTCTGGGGAATCGGTCTGGCCGATATATTACTTACCATGACGGTTCCTCCATTGGGCGTTATCCTGGCCATACTCACTCCTGTGGCAACATTCATTGCCGGAGCATATTTCTTTGGATTCTCAGCACTTGATTACACGTGCGAAAGAAACGGACTTGG
>JBEAZL010000250.1:0-4987 GCA_041170085.1 Bacteroidota bacterium | reverse complement strand
AACCTCTTTGGGAAAGGCGAACTGGGCACCGGTTTTTGATCCTTCCGGAAAGAAAATTCTTTTCAGTTCCAATCACCATGCAGCGAGGGGATTTCAGTTCAATATTTTCTCCATTGGCGTCGATGGCCAGGGACTGGAGCAAATAACCTACGACAAGACATTCGATTCATTCCCGATGTTCTCGCCTGATGGCAAGCGTCTGGCATTCTGTAGCAACAGACACAACGGAAGAACATACGACACGAATGTGTTTTTGGCTGACTGGAAGAAATAGTTGAAGCTTCTTCAGAAAGCCTCTCCAACGGTGAGGTAAAAAAGGGAGGCTTCAGTTGATTGTGCGAAGTCCAATCGGAGATTCAGTTTTCTGTTGGGATCAATCAGGTACCTGAGTCCGATTCCACCTGCAGGTTTCAGATGTTTTGTACTGAAATCTCCTAAGTCGTTTGCCAGAACAGCAGAATGTGCAAACACGGCCAGCCCGAACCTCTTCCACAGCCCGGTGCGCCACTCGCTTTGCAGCATCATGATATTTCTGTCGCGAAAATGTCCTTCGAAATAACCTCTCATTCGTTTTGCCCCACCAACTGAGGCAAGATGATTAAACGGAACGGAGCCCCGAACCATTTCACCGAAACCTTGAAATGCGAGGCTGCTCTTCGCGCCGGTTTCAACGTATTTACGAAAGTCGATCCGGTACCTGTCCATGTGGTATTCGCTGCCGGTTATCTCTGAACCTGAATTCCATGACAGCTCCAGAAAAATACCCTCGCGACTCAGGAAAACATTGTCGCGACTGTCAAACAGCACTACCAGTCCGGGATTACTTGTTCTGCTGCCCTGATAACCGGTGACCATGGTTGTCTCAAGCATGCCTCCGGAAGGAATACTCGTTATGTTGTAGTCATCGTACCACCATCTTGCCCCGGCATACCAGAAGCCGGTAACTTTTTGCATGAAGGAAATCCGGAATTGAGCATGTTCGACGTTGTAGCGCTCAGATTGTTCTCCGGAATGGTCAAAGCCTGTCCCGAAGTATGGATATGCTGCATCGTAATAACCGGCTTCTCCCTGAATGATCTGTGTTCTCTCTTTTCTGAAAAATGAAAAAGGTGCGGAGATGAGCATTTGTTTGTTTTGGGTGAAAGCCACTCCTAGTTGTATCTGGCTTGCCGGTGAGATCGTGTCCTTACTATCCAGATCGAATTGAACAGTTCCATATGCTCCCGCACCCCAGCGGGTTTCCGGTAACCTGAAAGCTACGGGATAGCCGAACCAGGAGGTTGATTTACCCTCATGCTTCTGTCCGAAGAGATTTTCGGCGGAAAGAAGAAGGATGAGGAGCAGGGCTCTCGTTATTCTGTATTGGCAGGGCATCATCGGCTATGCCGCCAAGATAACTAACCACATGGTTTGTCATCCAACCGATCTGGTCGTAATGTCATTTCTTTGCACCACATGAAAATCACGACCGGGATTAAAGCTTTCTTCATTCTCTTGTGGACTCCCATTGCCGCAGTCATAGGTGCGTTGCTTTTATTGGTAACCTGTAACAGGCTTCTCGTGAATTTTATTAGTGCCAGGTATGTGTGGACCCCCATGGTTTTGCTGATTTCCGGTGTCAGGGTCAGGCCACACAATCTTCGTTCTCTCAACAAAAAGAGGCCTGCCATCTACGTGGCCAATCATAGTTCGCTGTTCGATATCATTGCCATTGCCAGGGTATTACCTGTAGGTCCTTTCTTTATTGCCAAGAAGGAGCTGAAGAAGGTTCCTTTCATGGGATGGTACATGACCATGATCGGGATGATATTCGTGGACCGGGGGAATTCTGATGCGGCCATGAAGAGCATGAAGAAAGCTGCAGTGGAGATTCAGCGCGGAAAGAACATCGTCTCTTTTCCGGAGGGAACCAGATCGAAAACAGGCAAGATTGGCATATTCAGAAGGGGAACTTTCATCATCGCCAGAGAGGGAAATATTGATATTGTGCCCATTGGCTTATCGGGTGCGGACCATGTGCTTCCCAACGGATCATTTATTCTGAGATCGGGTACTATAGATGTCCGCTTCGGAGACGCAATCCAAATGAAGGATCATCAGGATAAGTCCATCGAAGAGCTTGCATCCTATACAAGAAACAAGGTGGTGGAGCTGGCGTCGAAGGCTAGATGATTTTCCTGTCAGGGCGCACGGTAATCTCGCTGATAACAGTACCCTCCGGTGATTCTACACAGTACAAAATGGCTTCTGCAATAGTCGCGGGATCAAGTCCTGCGGCGAAGTAGGGAACATAATCTTTCAGGAGTGTCTGATTATCTGTCTTATGGATGAACTCAGTATTGGTGGCACCCGGCATGATGGTGCTCACACGGATTTTCCCCGCCAGTTCAAGCCTGAGGCTTTCGCTGATGGCAAGAACGGCATGCTTGGTAGAGGCGTAGATACCGGAATTCGCAAATACATTTCTTGATGCCACAGATCCGATATTGATGACATGTCCACGTTTTTCTGTCAATGCAGGCAGTGCAGCATGAATGCAGTTCAGCATTCCTTTTACATTCACATCGACCATTTCATGCCATTGCTCAATCTTGCCCTCCGCCACCGGATCGAAGTAACCCAATCCGGCATTGTTAATCAGCACATCTATCGCACCGACACTGTTCACCCAGTTCTTTACAGCTGCGTAGTCACGGACATCCAGAATCTGCACATCTGCTTGTCCTGAACATGTTTTCAGAATGCGTTCGCGTGAGGCGTCATTTCTGCAAGTAGCTGAAATATGATATCCCTTGGAGGATAGGAGAGAAGCGGTGGCGAGACCTATTCCGCTTCCCGCACCCGTAATTAAAATTCTTTTCATTGCAAGGTTAGAACCCACAGATGACCTGCGCGGTTCACTGCGATGTTTGAGGTTGTTTGAATTTTCCCTTGCTCTTTCTAATGCGCACTGAAACGACCTTGTACTCCGGACAGAGGGCTTCTGTGTCGTGAATTCCACTGGTAATCAGGTTTACCATGATTTCCGGGAAGTGGAATGTTGTAGACAATATTCCGGGTTTTACCTCATCTGAGATTTTGGCTTTGATATCCACTTTTCCCCTCGGACTTTCTACGCAAACCATATCTCCCATAATGATTCCATGCTTTGCAGCGTCATCCGGGTGAATAAGCAGAACATCCTCAGTGAGTATCTCCACATTACCTGTCCTGCGGGTCATGGTTCCACAGTTGTAGTGTTCCAGTTCGCGGTTGGTAGTGATGATGTACGGATAATCGTTCTTATAATCTGTGCGCTCGGGGGTTTCCTTGTAAGTAGCAGCCCAGAACTTGCCTTTGCCTCGTTTGAATGTATCGCTGTGAAGAATCTTGGTGTCTGTACCGTCAGCTTTCACAGGCCACTGCTTTCCGTTGCTGCCGAGGTTATCCCACGTAACACCTTCAAAGAATGGAACAATTCTGGAAACTTCCTCGAGAATCCAGCCAGGATGATAGTCAGGCGTGGGGCTACCCATCTTGTTCATGATGTCGCACATGATCTGACCGTCAGTTCTGGTACCTTCAAGGGGTTCAACTACTGCATTTACCTTTTGAATGCGTCTTTCACCATTGGTGAAGGTGCCGCTCTTTTCAAGGAAAGATGCCGCAGGAAGCACAACATGGGCCAGTTCAGCGGTTGGATTCATGAAAAGCTCCTGAACAACCAGCAGATCCAGCTTCTTGAGCGCTGATATCACATGGTCCGTGTTCGGATCTGTCTGGGCGAGATCTTCACCCATAATCCACAATGCCTTCAGTTTATCATTCAGAGATGCTTCATACATCTGAGGGATCTTGAGACCGGCATAATTCGGCAGGGATACTCCGTAGAACTCCTCATACTTCTTGTGAGCTTCAGGATCGTCGACCGGGAAGTATCCCGCGCCCTGGTGAGGCTGACAACCCATGTCTGCAAGGCCCTGAACGTTGTTCTGGCCCCTTAACGGATTGACACCCACTCCCGGACGTCCGATGTTGCCTGTAATCATGGCAAGATCGGCGATCAGCATCACGGTATATGTTCCCTGCATATGTTCTGTTACACCGAGGCCATGGAACGACATCGCTGCTGGAGCCTTGGCATAGGCTATAGCCGCCTGACGCACCAGTTCAGTATCCACTTCTGCTTCCGCAGCCAATGCTTTCATGTCGAGGCTCAGAACATGCTTTTTGAAATCTTCAAAGCCTTCCGTCCTGTTGCGCACGAAGTCTTCATGCACAAGTCCTTCACTGATGATATAATACAGCATCATATTCAGCACAGCCACGTTGGTGCCTGGTTTCAGCTGAATATGATAGTTTGCATATCGTGCAAGTTCGGTGCGTCTCGGATCAATAACGATGAGGGTCTTGCCCTTCATAGCCTGTTGCTTGATCTTGGCTCCTGTTACCGGATGCGCATCCGTTGGATTGGCACCAATAACCATCATACAAGACGTGTGTTTCAGATCGGCAATGCTGTTGGTGGCTGCACCTGTTCCAAAAGTGCGCTGCATGCCAAGCGCAGTGGGTGAGTGACATACCCGGGCACAACCGTCAATGTTATTTGTACCGATAACTGCTCTGATGAATTTCTGCATCAGATAATTTTCTTCATTGGTGCAGCGTGCTGAGGATATTACTGCAATGGCATCTGCTCCGTATTCTGAGCGAATACCGGTCAATTTCTCTGCAATAAAGTCGTATGCTTCATCCCATGTGGCCTCAGTAAATACACCATTGCGTTTGATCAGTGGTGTCTTCAGTCTTTCCTGATGATTGTAAAACTTGAAGGCAAATCTTCCTTTCAGACAGGTATGTCCGGCATTTACCTCTGCATCGTATGGCGCCTGTATACTGAGGATTTCGTTTCCGTTGTGAGCAACTTCGAGGTTACATCCGACTCCGCAGTACGTGCAGATGGTCCGGGTTTTCTCGGCAATTTTCACCGCTTTGGATTCAAAGACAT
>JBEAZL010000249.1:0-6551 GCA_041170085.1 Bacteroidota bacterium | reverse complement strand
GTTTGTGACCTCAATATTGATATGATTGGTCGTATAGACGATGAGCACAAAGACTCCGAAAATGATTATGTGTACCTGATAGGCTCAGACAAACTGAGCTCATCACTTCATACCCTTTCAGAGGAAACGAATAAGGTGTACACGGGCCTGGACCTGGACTACACATTTAACGATCCCAGGGATCCTAACCGCTATTACTACAGGTCAGATCATTACAATTTTGCCAAGAGGAATGTTCCGGTGATTTTCTATTTCTCAGGTGTTCACGAGGACTATCACCGTCCGGGCGATGATGCTGAAAAGATTCAGTATGATAAAATGGAGAAAATAGGAAAGCTCATATTCCTCACTGCATGGGAAGTGGCTAACCGGCCGGATAGGCTGATCGTTGACGTGAAAAACGATTTCGAAAACGATTAATTCCGGGATCAGGAATTCAGCTTGAGTACCGCGAGGAATGCCTCCTGCGGAACTTCTACAGAGCCTACCTGACGCATCCTCTTCTTACCTTCCTTCTGCTTTTCGAGCAGCTTGCGTTTACGCGAAATGTCACCACCATAACATTTGGCCGTTACGTCTTTGCGCAGCGCCTTGATGGTTTCGCGGGCAATGATCTTGGCACCAATGGCGGCCTGAAGGGCAATTTCGAATTGTTGTCTCGGTATCAGCTCACGAAGCTTGATACAGATTTTCTTACCCAGTTCAAATGCGTGGTCGCGGTGTATAAGTGCAGAAAGGGCGTCGACCTGATCCCCGTTAAGGAGGATATCAAGTTTCACCAGGTCACTCTGCTTCATACCAATGGGGAAGTAGTCGAATGATGCATAACCCTTTGAAATGGTCTTGAGCCTGTCATAGAAGTCAAAAACAATCTCGGCCAGGGGCATCTCAAAAGTCAGCTCAATGCGGTCTGTGGTGAGGTACACCTGATTGATCAGGGTACCACGCTTTTCAATGCACAGGGTCATGATGGCGCCGATGTACTCAGACTTGGTAATTACCTGCGCCTTGATATATGGTTCCTCCACAAAATCCAGTTTGCTTGGATCCGGCAATTCGCTCGGGTTATGAATCTGAAGTATCTCGCCTTTTACAAGATGCGCGACATATTGTACGTTGGGAACCGTTGTAATTACGGTCATGCCGAACTCGCGCTCCAGACGCTCCTGAATAATCTCCATGTGGAGCATCCCAAGGAACCCGCACCTGAAGCCAAAACCAAGCGCAGCAGAAGATTCGGGCTCGAATACCAGAGAGGCATCGTTCAGCTGAAGCTTTTCCATGCTGGCCCGCAACTCCTCAAAATCGTCTGAATCCACAGGGTAAACTCCGGCAAATACCATCGGCTTTACATCCTCAAAACCCTTAACGGCTTCAAGACAAGGGTTGGCCACAGACGTGATGGTGTCTCCCACCTTTACCTCAGTGGCGGTTTTGATACCTGAAATGATATATCCCACATCTCCACAACATACCTCTTTTTTCGGAAGCATGTCGAGCCCCAGTACACCCACTTCGTCGGCTTCGTATTCATGGCCGGTGCTCATGAATTTCACCTTCTCACCCTTGCGAATCTTTCCGTTCATAATTCGGAAGTAGGCAATGATTCCACGGAATGAGTTAAAAACCGAGTCGAAAATCATGGCCTGAAGCGGTCCGTCGGGATCACCCTTGGGGGCCGGAATCTTTTCGCAGATGGCTGCCAGGATATCTTCTACACCAAGCCCGGTTTTGCCGCTGGCTGGTATGATGTCCTCGCGGTCACAACCGATCAGGTCTACAATCTGGTCTTTTACTACTTCAGGATCTGCCGTCGGCATGTCCATCTTGTTCAGAACGGGTATGATCTCGAGATCATTGCCAATGGCCAGATACAGGTTAGAGATGGTCTGTGCCTGAATACCCTGAGTCGCATCAACGATAAGAAGAGCGCCTTCACAGGCAGCGATGGAGCGGGATACTTCGTAGCTGAAGTCAACGTGTCCGGGCGTGTCAATCAGGTTCAGGGTATATTCCTGCCCCTTGTATGTATAACGCATTTGGATCGCATGACTCTTAATGGTGATGCCACGTTCCCTTTCGAGGTCCATGTCGTCAAGGGTTTGCGCCACCAGTTTGCGGCTGTCTACCGCTCCGGTAGTTTGGAGCAGACGGTCGGCCAGGGTACTCTTACCATGGTCAATGTGCGCAATGATGCAAAAATTTCTGATGTTCTTCATTCCCCTTGACTAAAGCGGGCGCGAAAATACTGCGCAATCGGGGATTACCTGATGTAATTGTGCGAATATCAGCCATTGACGAACAAGAATGGGGGGTTTTTGGTTCTGCAGATGTATGGTACCACAGCGTATCTTTGTGCTCCTTGTGAAAAAACCTGTAGATCAAGATTCATGAAAAAGGTGTTCCTATCAGTGGTTGCGGTATGCGTAGCCATCATTTCAGTTGCTCAGCAGCATGAGGTTAAATACTGCGGACAAACTGAGCAGACTGAAAAACTGTTCAACCGCATGCCCGGCCACGCTCGGATAGATGCCATCAGGGCGACAGAAGCCCTCGAGAAGCATACTGAGGAGTTTAATCAGATCCGTGGCGGCGATGAGCAGGTATATGTGATTCCGCTGGTTTTCCACGTGATTCACAACAATGGCGCAGAAAACATCGACGATGAGCAGATATACGATGCCATCGAAATCCTGAACCGCGATTTTGCCAAGCTCAATCCTGATACCGCATCGATTGTGGATCAGTTTGCCGGAATCGCAGCAGATATTGATATCGAATTCCGCCTTGCCTCTCTCGATCCGGATGGCAATTGTCATCCCGGCATCAACCGTGTTATAAGTGAGCTTACTTATGACGGCGATGATGACATGAAAAACCTCATTTACTGGCCGAGGAAAGACTATCTCCAGATATGGGTTTGTGCTGATGCGGCAGGCGCGGCAGGCTATACACAACTTCCCGGAAACGTTAATAGTATCTGGGCTGCGCCGGAAGACGGTATTGTCATCCGTCACGACTATCTGGGATCATTCGGAACCAGCAACGTGGGCAAAAGCAGAACACTGACTCACGAAGTGGGACATTGGCTGAATCTCTATCACACCTGGGGAAGCAGCAACAACCCGGGCGTTCAGTCGAACTGCAACATGGACGACCTGGTATCAGACACACCGAACACCATCGGATGGACATCGTGCAATCTGGATGGCGCAACATGTCAGAGCGACATCGATAACGTTCAGAACTATATGGAGTATTCATATTGTTCCAGGATGTTTACTTATGGTCAGCGCACACGCATGCGTGCCGCGCTCACCTCGAGTGTGGCTCAGCGAAACCAGCTTTGGACTACAACAAACCTGATTGAAACAGGGGTATATGAACCGGTGCTTTGTGCGGCCGCGTTCGATATAGACCGCCCATCGGTGTGCTCCGGAGAAACGGTACAGTTCACAGACCAAAGCTATCATGGCGTTACTTCATGGACATGGAACTTTGGTGACGGGACTACGCTTGAGGGCAATGATCCGGAAATACACCAGAACCCCTCGCACACATACGAAACACCCGGCAACTACACGGTTACACTTGTGGTTGGCAATGGAGAGGAAACGGTTAGCACCCAGATGACAAATCTGATTTCCGTAATCCCCGCCTCCATTAACGAACAGCCTTTCTCTGAAGGTTTTGAGACCGCCTTCCCGGAAGAAAACTGGTTTATATACAACCAGAATAATGACCTTACATGGACCGTAGTTACAACAGCGGCATATACAGGCAGCTCATCGCTGAAGTTGAGTAACTGGGGCAATGATATCATGGACAACACCGATGAACTCATTTCTGCAACTTTCGATATGAGCGAGATGGATACCGTATGGCTGAGCTATAAGTGGGCGTATGCAAATAAGGTTGATGAAACCGACGATCGCCTGCGCGTGAGTGTCAGCGGTAACTGCGGACAGACGTGGTATCTGAAGAAGCTGCACAAAGGTCTTACTGACCTGCCGAGCGCGGATCCGCAGAACTCTTCTTTTACACCAGACTCACAGGATGAGTGGAACGAAAAGACCCTCGTGCTTGATGATCCTGACTGGATGACGTCAATGTTTCGCGTGAAATTTGAGTTTGTAGGAAAGGGCGGAAACAACATTTATCTGGATGACATCAACATCTATGGCGTTGATTCTACCGGTGTTTTTGTGGGCGAGATAAAACCACAATTTGCGGTTCAGTTATTTCCGAATCCCGCCGAGGAGAGCGCAACACTGCAGCTCCTGACTTCAAAGTCTTCAGAGACAGCTATTCGCATGTACAACAGCATGGGCCAGATCTGCTGGATGTACAACAACCAGAATCTCGGTTCAGGCCGTCACCTTTTTGAAATTCAGAAGCCGGCCCCGGGTGTGTACACGATCGCAGTAGAAATCGATGGCGCCACCACAGTCGAAAAGCTTGTGTTCCGTTAATCAGGAATCGAAATATTTGTGAATGAAAAAGGCCGGATTATCCGGCCTTTTCTATTGTTGTGAAGAGATGATTTACTCTTTGTAGCCCACCATGATCGACACACAACCCTCAGGCTTGATTGCTGCAGTGTCGTTCTCCGGAACGCGCACCCTTACAATCAGCTGCTGAGTGGTTTGCATTTTGAAATCAAACACATTCTTGTTTTCAGACGTGCTGTTGCGACTCGTGTAGATCATTTCCTGATTGGCATCAAGAACTTCGAAATCGAGTTCTCCAAGGCGCGGGTGACCACATACGATGAGACGATATTGCTTGTTCGCATAAAACGTCAGCAGGATCTCAGCCTGGTCACCGGGAATCAGAACGGCTGAATTGTAATTGTCGTTCTGGATGTAGTCTTCCAGCATGGGAAGACAGGTGTTCTTGGTAAAAGCGCGGCATTGGGCATCGCTCATCAATGGCGCAGCAAGAAGCATCAGCGGGAGGATATATCTAAGTGCTTTCATAGTATCGTTCGTTGGGTTCGGATTATAGGGTGATGTACTTTGTACGGAGTTCTTTCACTTTGGTTGTCACTTTTGCGAGAGTTTCGTCTGAAATAGTAACAGCAGACCCGCCGCCAATTACAACCACTCCATCAGAACCCTTGCTGGTGCTGGTGTTTGACTTGGTTACCTGAACTTCTGCAAACAGTGTTTGAAGCTCGGCAAGATCAGCCTTCACTCCGGTAAGAGATTCTTTTTCGCCGTATTGGTTCATCAGGGCGATCAGGTCAGTGAGAGAGTATTTCTGCTCAGCTACGCGCTGACGGATGTCGGCGCTTTTGCCGGCATGAACAGTGGCGAGATACAGCGCCTCTACCCAGCCACCAGCGATGACAAGGGCAGATACTTCTTCCCGCTTGTTTTCCTTGAGGTAATCGTACAGATCAGCGTATGACTGTGATACGATATTGAGAAGTGAGTCGCGGTTTTCCATGTTTGCATTCATGCGCTCAACTATATCATCGCGAAGGGCACCGTCCACGCCGAGCTGACGAGAAAGCTTCTGCGCAGCTGCCAGAAAATTCATGCTCTCCTGCTTCTGGTCGAAGATGCTCGCATAACTGAGGTCTGCGCCGTAAATACCAAGATTGATGGCTTGCTTGATTTCACCCGCATATGACTTCGAGTTCTCGGTGTTGTTCAGCATCGCCTTGTCATATTTGGCTCCTGTTTCCTTGATAAGAGACGCCATCTGCATCGGGGCAGGAATGGAGTACAGGATTTTTTTAATGCTGTTGGTCTGGGCGAGATTGGCCTGTGAGGTGTCTTGTGTTGTCGCTCCGGCATTGCCCGTGTCGCCACTATCGCACGAATTCAGTGCAATGAGGCTGGAGAATGTGCACAGGAACAAGACAACAGGATAAAATAGTTTCTTCATACTGCTAGGGTTTGGGTGGTGTTTCGATACTCCGCGTTCGCGTTCATTTTACTAGGGTGAAATTCTCTAAACGCGCCTTTTTACGGGGACACAGACAAGAAAGTTTTACATAAATGCGTGTTTATTGAAAAAAAGTGCTAAACCCCCTGACAATCAAAGGGTCCGGAGCATCAAATTCAAATCACAATGTGTAAAACGGCTTGTCTGGCAGAGCCAATCGATCAATGAGCCTCGAGCCAGTTATTGCCCGTGTTCATATCGACGTCGAGCGGAACGCGCATGCTCACAGCGTTTTGCATCTTGTCGCGTATGATCGGCGCCAGGGCATCTGCTTCGCTCTGATGAACATCAAAAACGAGTTCATCGTGCACCTGCATGATCATGCGGGAGACAAATCCCCGCTCTTTCATTTCCCGGTTAATGTTGATCATCGCCACCTTGATGATATCGGCGGCCGATCCCTGTATGGGCGCGTTAATCGCGTTGCGCTCTGCAAACCCGCGGACAACGGCATTGGCCGAGTGGATATCCGGCAGGTAGCGCCTCCTGCCCAGAATGGTTTCGACATAGCCGGTCTTTCTGGCAAACTCGATGTTTTCCTGCTGATATGATTTCAGCCGGCTGAACTGTTTGTAGTACGAGTCGATGATTTCCTT
>JBEAZL010000248.1:0-6591 GCA_041170085.1 Bacteroidota bacterium | reverse complement strand
CGCCTTCCAGTTGCCCCTCCAGTCGGTGCCACTCCATGAAAAAGAAGGCCACAAATCGTTCAACTGCCAATACATGGTACCCATACAGTAGGGCTGACTTCTCAGGTGCGCTTCAACTCCGAGTCCGATACCTTCAGCCTGGATAATCTGACTGGCCAACTGATATGATGGAACATTCGTCTTGTCAACCTTTCCGATCCATCTTTCCATATACTGATCCATCAGACTGAATCCCCTGTTATGTTTTTGATGAACCTCCAATCCGGGGTGATTATATGAGACAGTATCACCACCGCACATTTCTTCAAGCACCTGCATGGATGGATATGCCTGCATGCCAAATTCACTCATGAACCGGGGGACCTTCTCGGCGAGAATTTCAAACGGCTCCGCATCGTGCCATACCCCCCAGTAATGAGAATCACCTTCAAACTGGTGACGGGCATCGCCGCGACCGTACGAAGGAGAGCTGGGCCAATAATCGAGGGCAGTGTATTCACTAACCACACCCGGCAATATCTCATGAAAGACCCTATTGTAGGCTGTTTCCAGACTTTCCTTGCTCTTGCGGCTCAGTCCCATTTGCCATCCCCAACGCTCCCATCCTTCAGCATTCTCATTGTTTCCGCACCATAGAGCGATCGAGGGGTGATGTCGTAAGCGCAACACCTGCTGGCTCGCCTCTTCGGCTACATTGGAAATGAACGCATCATCACCTGGATACATGCTGCATGCAAACATGAAATCCTGCCAGACCATCAGTCCCAGGCGATCACACTCATCGTAAAACTCTTCTGATTCATACACTCCGCCACCCCATACCCTGATCATGTTCATATTGACATCGGCAGCTGAGGCCAGAACTCTTTGCATGTGAGTTTTCTCGTGGTCTGATGAGGGAAAGAATGTGTACGGAATATAATTAGCGCCCCTGACAAAAACCGGGATTCCATTCAGCCTGAAGTAAAATGTTTCTCCCGCCTCGTCCTTTTCACGCACAAGCTCAATGTTGCGAAACCCTGTCGACTTAAAACCCTGTTGCATGAATTCATCATTCTCGTATAACTCCCAGTAAAAAGTATATTGGCTCGCTTCACCAAGACCCCTGCAAAACCATAATCTCGGATTACTCACTGTAAATGGCCTTTCCAGGGTATCCCACCCTTGTCGAACATATTCCGAGACTTCCTCTTCACCACATTTAATGGTTATTCTGCCTCCAGTATGAGAATACACCTGCCATTGGAAGAAACCCTCAACGAGGCTGTCAGTAACAACGCGTGCGTCGATATTAAAATCGGAAACGTAAGTACTGTTCCATGCATGAATGGAGATATCTCCTGTTATGCCGCATCCAATCAGCTTTGGCCCCCAGTCCCACCCATAGTGAAACTGCGGTTTGCGGGTCACAGCGCGCAGTCCGTCTCCCGGAATCGGATAATCATACAATTTGAGCTTCTCTTCTCCAACACGAACAGGACTGCGGAATTTTATCTCCAGAACATTTCTTTTGTGTTGGAGGAATGGCTTGACATCGGCTTTCCAGGTTCTGAATGCGTTATCCGATTCCAGAATCTTCTTACCATTCAGAAATACCTCAGCATAGGTATCCAATCCGTCAAAAATCATTTCAACGTGCTGCCGTGACAGAACATCTTCCTGAACTTCAAAATGCCTTGTCCTGAATACCCAGTCCTTTTCTCCAACCCACTGGACGTCCTTCTCCGCTGTGCCAATTCTGGGATCAGGAATCACCTGATTCGCCATCAAAGATTGATGAATCAGACCGGGCACTACAGCCGGGAGCCATTTACCTGCTTCGGATTCCGAGTACTCCCACTCCCAGTCTCCTTTCACCATAAGGTTTTCCTGTGCATTCATCCGCGAAGAGAAATACATTAAAAAACACGTCAACAGGGCGATCCGGAAATTTCTCATCTATTATCCTTTACCATTGTTTGTCCCCTCAAATGCCTTTTGGAAAGCATGAAATCCCAGATACCCCTTACATAACCGATGCCATAACTGTAATGTATAGCAGGAAAGACAACCATCAGAAGCGGCCAGAGATTCCATCCGTTACCGGATGCTATCATCAGAGATACTAAAGCTGTGAAAAGAACATATATCACCGCAGGGAATAACACCCAGCTGAAAGGAAGAATTCCAACCCACAGCATCAGCAGAGCTGCGAAGGTGCCCAGCACCATCAGTGGCGGAGCAAACTGCCTCAATGTTGCCGGAGAACCTAATTTCAGATTGACCAGAGGTTTAAACCATCCGTACTGATAAAACATCTTCATCATACTCATCAATGTGGGGCGCGCATGATAACGAATGCGCACGTCCGGCAACAACATGATCCTGCCTCCTCCCTTTCTGATTCTGCCATTAAACTCATCATCCTGATTACGCGAGAGGTGTTCATCAAACATTCCGAAACGATCAAATACACTGCGTCTGAAACAACCATAGGGAACAGTATCTGCCTCCATGGGCTCCGAAGCCCCGAGCCTGTATGATGCATTGCCAATACCAAACGGATGACTGGTTGCCAGCGCTATCGCATTAGCCACTGCAGTGCTGGCTCCGGGCAGTGTTTCCCAAACACCTCCGGTATTGTCAGCTTCGTATACCTCCAGGGCGTGAACAAGCTTCTCTACATAATCATCCGGGTATTCAGAATGCACATCCATCCGGACGATGATATCCCCCCTCGACATGGCAATAGCCTTGTTCAGCGCATGCGGCACAAAACGGTGTGAATTGTTGAATACTACAAGGTTCCTCCGAATCCCAGACTGGGATTCGAGATATTCCCTTGTACCGTCGCGGCTCTCGCCATCCCCGAATATGATTTCAAACTGATCAGATGGCCAAGTCTGTCTGTACACATTATCCACAAAAGCCTCAATGAAAGGCCGCTCATTCCGGCAGGGAACTATGATGCTGACGAATGTGCTCATTGGAAAAAGTTCTTGTACAGGTAAACCAAACTCTCATGCAGATATCGCATATGCGCCGCGGTCTTGACAACACCGGTAGTTGTATGCTCATCATGAATAAGCTCAAGTTCCGGATCATATACTGCACGGAGATTATGACTGCGCAACATCTCAGCTACAAACAATTCCTCGCCATACAGAAATGAACCATAATTCAGATCTGCACCACGATCAAAATAAGTGCGATGCAACGCCATGAAACTGCCATGTGGCGCATAAATCTCTGTTGCCTGCGATTCGCTGCCTTTGATGAAAAAGCCCTTCAGTATATGCAGGAACTGATAGAACAGATAAATCGGATACCACGATGTAATTCTTACCAGCCTTCGCAACTTGGCAGGAGCAATACGCTGAACATAATAGGGGTTGAGATTTCTTCCGGACCTCCCGGATCTGATGGCCGGGGCTACACAAGCCGCACCAGTTGCAAGAAAAGACCGGGTCAGCCGTTCGAAAAAATGAATTCTGTCCATCTGAAGATCAAAGTTGGACAATACGAAAAGGTCTGGTAATATGCCCTCAGATTTCAGTTGATTGTATGCCAACGCAGCGGCTCCAATGTATCCGGTATTTCTGCCAGGCTCAATCAGATGGACAAAATTCATATTAGTTGATACATCAACTAATATATTGCGATCACGACTTCCATTATCTACTATGTACACCTCAAGATCACATCCCACCTGAGAGATCAGATACTGCTTAATGAAAGCTGCCAGATCCTTTTCCTTATAATAATTGACAAGTACCAGAGCGATTTTCATGGCGATCTCCTCCTTCTCATCCATGATGCCAGAGAGCGAAAAACAGGCTTGACACCAGGGACGTAGCGCGCAGCATTCGCAATATGTCTTGACGCTTCATAAAACATAATATCCCAATGTCCCTTCCGCGGGGCATCGAGCATTACGCGATCAAAGTCGATAAGCCTGTTATCATCCGGGTATCTTGCCCGGATCTTCCTGACGTAGTGCCTGTAATCTGTATTGAAATTCATCCGCACCACCCAGTAGTGTTCAAGTCCGCGATAATTCCGGAACATGATCTTCTTCTTAATCATCGGGATGCCCTCTTCTATCAGTTCACCTATTCTGGCGAATGAAGGATTCTTCGGATAATTGCGATGCTCTGCATTGTACAATCCCGCAATCTTTACTCCGTTCGCCAGCATGTACTGAGACATTCCGATTTCGTAGGTATGAATAACCTGTCTGTATTCCGTTATCAATCCCTTCAGGCGGAAATAGTCGGCCATGAGAGACACAGCGCGGCCCCGGGCAACGATAAAATATGATTGAATGTGTGACTCGATCCGATCAGAAATGACAAGTCCGATATACTCTTCCTTCATCGAAGCTATTCTGTTCATTTCCTCATCCAAAGGCCTGAACAGGATACAAGAGTCGTTTACCAGAGCGACCATTTCATACTGACCGATCTGATAAAGTTCAATGGCCTTGCCCCACATACCGAAATCATATCCTTCGTTCTGAACCTCGAGAATATCGATACCGAGATTTTCCAGTTCCTTCTGCCATTGATTGTCTTCTTTCTGATTCGTGATGAAAACAATCTTGGAAAAATGAGGCTTGAGATTACTCAGGTAGTACCATACGTAGAAGGGCAGTTTACTTCCTGTAAAAAAACTGGAGAACAGACATATGGAACCCTTTGTACTCATTTTGTAAGCTCTGTCCAATGGCTGGCCAATGGTGCCGCGTGTTGAATGTAATACAAACTCTCTTCACCGGGGGCAGCAGAATTTTCATACCACGGTAAATGCCTGGCCAGTCGACCATTTCCGGTCCTCAGCGCTCTGCATTCCCCACCGCCCTGCGCGTATGGCGCGTATATCGCGAAGGTCGTGTCAACCGGTGCTGCATAGAACCCTCTTTCAACCGGTTTGTTCCAGAACTGACTCTCCCACTTTATTACCTCGTCCTTCAGACGGAAATGATCTGGTAAATCATCTATGTGAAGACCCAACCCTACTTTCTCCAGAAATACATTGTTCCCGAGCTCCCATTTCATTTCAGCAATCGTGTTCAAATCACATTCGCTGTCCGGCAACACATCTGCATCCGAATAGATATAATAATGCCTGATGATATCCTTTGTCGCAGCAGACTGCCAAACAGCACGCGGCCCAACGTTGGCTCCCAGCCTGATCACCTGATGAGGACAAGATTCGTAGTAATTCAATAATGGAGGATAGTCGGAAAGGTTATCCAGAATGATGATTCTCCTGAAACCAGCTTCTTCGCACCACTTCACCAGCTGCATGAGATAAGTAAGCCGGTTTCTGTTGTTGATGATCACCGGAATGTCGCGAATATCAGACTGACCACTTCCATGCATCACACGGTAAAGCCATCTCCGGATAATTCTGCCCAGCCTGGTAAATCGAACTCCTATGGACTTCATGTCGAAGACCAGAACATCCCTGATGAGTTTTGAGATATCCATTATGCTGCGAGTTCTCTTTTTTCCCTTAACGCAAACCACATGGTAGTTGCCATCCAAGCAAAATTACCCGCCAGAGCTGCCCAGGCGGCACCACCTGCCTGCCATGAATCAACAAGCAACCATGTAATGATCACATTTAGAAAAGTGCCGGTCAGAACGCTGATCAGAATGAGCTTTACTTTCTTCCTGTGTACCAGAATGATATTGCTCATTTGCGTCATCAGGGCAAAGGCACCTGCTGAACTGAGCGGAACGATCAGCCATAGCGAATCCTTATACTGCTCATCCACCATAAAGGAAGCCACCCACATGAGAAGCAAACCAGCCAGCGTAAAGAGGATCAACGATCCGATACCATAAACTGCGAGATGTTGCCTGCGGTCACCTTTGGAAAAGCGCTCCAGCGTCTTAGGTGTGTATGCCGACAGAAAGGGTTGAATCACCAACGGGTCGAACAATGAGCTGAATTTAGACGCAACAGAGAAAAGTCCCACCTGAGCCATATCGGTCTCATGCAACAGTATCCACCTGTTCAGGCTTATCATACCCCATATCGCCAAAGCGTTGGGAACAAATGGCAGGCTGAGCTTCATGATACTTTTCAGCTCCTGTGCACCCGTTGGTTCGTAGAAACCGCAACGCTTTCCCAGGTATATCAATGCAACCAGGAATGCAAGGGCGACAGAAATGAATGCCGAAGTCAGAATTCCCTGAACACCTGTGCTCAATACGTAAACAAAGTAAAGGTTAAGCAAGATGCTGATCACACCGTAAGCAACCTGATAAACGGTCACCGGAACTGCCTTTCTGTCCATTCTGAGTAACAGTATTACCAGACCCTGGAAAAAGGTCAGGTAGTTGGTTACCATGACTAGCGCCACCCACCAGAATGGAATCTCGCCAAACAACCAGGAAGAGCCAACCAGCATAGTGAGGAGCAATGCTGCATAGAGCCATGTACTGACTTTAATGAACACAGTGAGCGTCGAACGAATGAGCTTATTTCTTTGCTCAGCACCGATATGAAAATATTCCATGAACAGATACTGGAATAATCCCAGTGAGAGCGTGATATCAACGAGGTTCGAAAAAGTAGTCAGCAGGTCTATCAGCCCGTATT
>JBEAZL010000247.1:0-3791 GCA_041170085.1 Bacteroidota bacterium | reverse complement strand
GATGCATCCATAACCGATGCAGTAACCGGAACAAGACAAATCAGAATGTTCGGGCTGGACGGCAGATATACGCAGATCAATTTTGACAACGTCAATGCCCTGCGCGGAATGGCTTCCACATATGGACTCACATACGTACCGGGGCCATTCATCCATTCCATTCAAATTGCCAAAGGCTCAGGTTCTGTGCTCAATGGTTATGAAAGCATCACGGGACAGATCAATGTGGCATTTAAAAATCCTTCGAATGCCGAAAAACTTTATCTGAACGGATACCTCGGTTCAAGCGGAAGAACAGAACTCAACGCCATCTGGCGGCCGGATATAAAAGGCAATTTCACGCCGGTGTTTCTTGCCCATGGCGCCTACTCTTCGCTGCGCACCGACATGAACAATGATTCATTTCTGGACAATCCTCTCTTCACCAATCTGATCCTGCGCAACGAATGGCACCTGACCACCAAATGGGGACTAGGCGGTCAGTATGTTCTTTCTTACCTGAACCTGGATCAGTCCAGCGGTAAGTTCGACTATGACCCTCTCGACGAAATTCGCTCGCAACTGTGGGGAACGCACAATCAGACAGAGCGTTACGAGTTTTCGGGCAAGACGGGTTATGTTTTTCGCGAGAAAGATTGGAAGAGTATCGGAACCCAGGTTTCGGCCAGCTGGCACAATCAGCTCACCACATACGGCGACCGCCTGTTCGATGGTGAACAGCTCAATGCCCGCGCCAACGCACTCTATGCAACACGCATAGGCAGCGATGACCACAAAATAACTTTCGCAGCTACATGGTTGTTGGACGATACCCGCGAACGTCTTGACAGCTTGTCATTCGACAGGCGGGAGGAAGTGATTGGTGCAGCCGCAGAATACACGCTCAATGTCAATGAAAATTTCATTGCGGTGCTGGGCATGAGGGCCGATCATCACAATGCATATGGATTGTTCTACACGCCGAGAATTCACACTCGTTACAGCCTGAGCGACAGAACATCGTTGAAGGTATCGGCCGGAAAAGGATATCGCTCGCCCAACATATGGATGGATAACGTGGGAATCTTCGCCAGCAACAGGGTATTTGAAATTGTCAATCCAAAGGAAGGAAAGCCTTTTGGACTGGAACTCGAAGAATCAACTAACGTTGGTGTAGTGTTCATTCACAAGTTCAAGCTTGCTCACAGAGATGGAACCATATCTGTTGATGCATACAGAACATGGTTTCAGCAACAGGTGGTGATGGACATTGAAGAAGCCCGACTCGTTCGCTTCTACAACCTGGATGGACCAAGCTACAGCAATGCCTTCCAGATTGAATCACAATGGAGTCCTAAAAAGCGATTTGACGTTCGCCTTGCCTACCGCTTTATCGATGTTCAGATGCAGTATAGCAGCGGTTTGAAAGAACGTCCGCTGGTTGCTCGTCACCGGATATTTACCAACCTCGCGTATGAAACCAAAGCCAATACGAAACACAAACAGTGGCGCTTTGACCTTACTGCACAATGGATCAGCAGCAAGCGGCTTCCCGCTGTGCACACCGCTGACCACATGCATTCGCTGCCCGAAAGATCAGACCCGTACTTCCTGATGAATGCACAGGTAACTTATGTGTTCAACAAGAATACAGAAGTGTATCTCGGTGGAGAAAACATGACGAACTTCATGCAGATGGATCCGATTATTATGGCTGAAGATCCATCCAGTCCGGACTTTGATGCCTCACTTGTATGGGGACCAGTCTTCGGACGCATGGCCTATATCGGTTTCCGATGGAAGATTCCTTACGGCGAAGAGGAACATTGATATATCATCAAAAAGAGCCGCAACTTGCGGCTCTTTTCTCTGTTACTCCATCATGGGAACAGCTTATCTGATTATTAATTCTCTTATCCATACCCCTTCATCCGAACGAAGCCTCAGGGTGTAAATCCCACTTGCGAGATGGCTCACTTCAATTTCTTCGCGCTCCGTAAGATTTGAAGTACGCCTAATCACTTCTTCTCCCATCAGGTTGTGCATGGTTATCTCTTTCCATTCCGTATTTCCCTCCACTGTGAATATGTCAGTGGCCGGATTCGGATAAACCCGAATCTCCCCGGATAACGACTCATCCAAACTCACATAATCAATACTGAAGATAATGGATGTCTCATCTGAACAGCCATTCTCGTCGGTCACAACCAGCGAAACGACGATCTGATTTACCGATTCAAGAAAATCAAAATCATACTGGTGGGTCACTTCATTCAGAATCGAAGCGGAGCCATCTCCCAAATCCCAATCCCACGTGACAGCGCCTTCACCATTATATGTAAAGGTGATCTCCAGTCCATCATCGCCATATACCAGCGTGCCAGTTTCCGAGGCTATAAAGCTGGCGACAACCTCATTCGTAATATCACTGTTGTACCGGGGGTAGATTCTATATCCGCTGTGAAATGGATCTGACTCATCAAACTGATAACCTATACCTGTAAGGGTGAATGAACCCTCGGGTGCATCTTCAAAATAGATTTCCGTATCTCCGTCGATAACCATATCGAACAATTCATTTCCATCCGTCACCTGTACCACGAACTGACTTCCCGAGTTAGTCCACTGATCAGAGTTTACAAGCGATACACATTCAACCCTGACCATGTGGCTCTCGTGCTGTTCCTCCATTACGGTGATTACTTCAGGTTCTTCCAGCGGATTTGAAGAGGACACCAGTGTGATATAATGCGGCATTAGTTGTGTCATTCCGGCAAACTGAAATATCTCGCCACCCACAATCACTTCATCGCCTTCAGTAACCACATATCCTAAGTTTTCATCCGGTGAAAAAATGAGTATGCCATCTGTCGGATCAATCAGTGTGAACTGAACACCCGCAGAATTAAGGTTTGGCCCATGCACAATTCCATGCAATTCACAGTAGATGCCAATAGAATCCGCAACTCCCGATTCATTCACGCCAGTCACCTCGGCGATCGTGTATGGCGCGTAATAAATGTCGTTCGCATTGATGATGAGGTTGTGGGTGGCCAGCATGAAATTCACCTCATCCGGGTTGCCGCTCAGGTTAAGGATGATATTCTCAATTCCCTCTTCCAGAAGATCATCTGCGATGTCAATGGTCACCAACTGAGACTCTGTCGCGCCCTGAGCAAATGTCAATGTAACAGGCAGTGCCGATGTATAGTCTTCTCCCTCAGTTGCATCTCCACCGTTCACAGACACCGTAACATCAACGGTGGCAACTGGGTTTAGCACTGAAATGGAAACGCTCACAGTTCCTGCATCCTCATTGTAAACGGAAAACTCTTCATCAAAAAAGACATAAGGAATTGAAGTGTTGGAACAAGGAACAATCACATGTGTTCCCAGATCAGTATAATCGGTTGCACTGAACACGTCCCATGTCAATTGTCCGTCGGCCCAGTTATCTGTTCCCACAGTAACAATGTTCATCCGTCGGAGCACATTATCTCTGGTGCTGCCGGTTCCCACAGGCCATGAATTACCCGGATCAACGCCAACTTCACCAATGACATCGACAACGACACTGTTATGTCTGAGCTCAACGGCATCGTCTCCATTGAAAGCACAGATATTGTCTATTGCGTCAGCCAGATCGAGCAGGGCCTGATCAGACTGAGGATTAACAATCACAAAGCTCGCGCCGGGCTCCAGAAAACCGGAGAGATTGAAAAAGTCATCGGCACCGACATTTCCGTTGAAGTATAAATTGATTTGATATTCCGACAGATCAACTGCAAATGGCCGGGGGTTGTATATCTCCA
>JBEAZL010000246.1:0-3065 GCA_041170085.1 Bacteroidota bacterium | reverse complement strand
CCTTGTGTGTCCTCGGGACCTCGCTCCCGGCCCTTCTGGCTAATATCATGGTTCTCATCGGTCTTGGCCGATCTCTTGGGGTATATCGCCAGACAAGGGTACTGGCCGAATACTTTGAATCTGGATTCTGGTTCGGACTCGCGGCACTCACTTTTCCTCCGCTAATCGTTATGCTTCCGGTCATCTGGGTGATGGTCATCTATACCAGGGCATTTAGCTGGCGCGAATTCATCTTGCCGGGAATCGGTTTCGGTTCTCCCTTCCTGTACTGGCTCTTCTGGCAATACTGGGTTACGGGTCGCGTGGATGCACCTCTTTTCAGGGGCTATTTCTCGCTTGCCGCCAAAGAGCCGTGGGCTTCCTTGCAGTGGAGCGAGAAGTATTTTGTAGCAGGACTCGGAATAGTGATGCTGATGTCGCTGCCGCGCTTCATTTTCTCGTCTGACCGGGCGAGCAACAAGAGCAAACTGGTGAGGGCCAACTTTCTCATTGCCTCACTGGGCTTGGGCGGGGCCATCGCGCTGGAAAGGATACTCATCTATGAATACACCCCCGCAATCCTTCTCGCGCCTCTTGCTTTCATTTCCGGACTGTGGTTCTCCAACTACAGGTATTCTTTACTGTCCCCATTTATCTTCTACATGTTCCTGCTCAGCGTGATCCTTATGCTGGTCCACCGGGCCGGAGTGCTGCCTTTTTGAAGTTGGGCTTTTCGCCGTCGCGGCACTACCTTTGGCCACAAATTCAGCGATCATGAAATTCGGCGTTGTTGTCTTCCCGGGAAGCAATTGTGATGAAGACCTCGTGTACACCTTAAAGGATGTTCTTCATCAGGATGTGGTAAAACTCTGGCACAAAGACACCGATTTGCAGAAGTGCGATTTCATTTTCCTTCCGGGTGGATTTTCATACGGAGATTACCTGAGAAGCGGAGCCATCGCCCGTTTTTCACCCATCATGCAGGAAGTAGTTGCACACGCAAACCGCGGTGGTTATGTAATGGGTATCTGCAATGGTTTTCAGATCCTGTGTGAAGCACGTCTCCTTCCCGGAACGCTGATGCACAACACTTCGAGAAAATTCATCTGCCGCAACGTATATCTCCGCGCTCAATCTGCATCGGCTCTTCCATCGATGAATCTGGACATGAAAAAAGCGTACATGGTGCCCATTGCCCACGGCGAAGGGAATTTCTACGCTCCTGATGAGGTGTTGATGGAGATGGATGACAACGACCAGGTTATGTTCCGTTACTGTGATGCCGATGGCAAGATCACGGAAGAGTCCAATCCGAATGGCTCGCTGGAGAACATCGCTGGTATCACCAACAAAACCAAAAATGTATTTGGTATGATGCCTCACCCTGAAAGGGCTGCGGATTTTGAACTCGGGAACACTGATGGCAGGGATATCTTCGAAAGTATCCTGTCGATGGTGAACGCCTGATCATCGTTAAAATTTATCGAACAACGCGAAGAACTCGTCTCTTCGCAAACGCGCAACGGTAACTTCTGTTCCGTCGTTCATGACGACATATCCCCCATCGCCCCTGACAAACTTCCTGATCTGATTCAGGTTTATCAGGTATGAGTTATGCACGCGAAAGAAATCACGCGAAGGCAAGGTCTCGTCAAACTCCTTCAACGACTTTGATACCATCACCTTCTTGCCATCTACCAGCTTCACCAGAGAATAGTTGCGGTCTGCCTGGCAATACATGATCTCAGAAGGCTCCACGAATATCATCCCGTCTGACATGCTCAGCGCGAGTCGCTGAGGAGCCGGCGCTGTGCGTTGCGTAACCGCTTCCAATAGCAAGTCGATCTGACCTTTGGTTACACCATGTGTTCTGTCATGAAATCGTTTCAAGGTGAGCACAAGATCATCAGGGTCTACCGGTTTCAGAAGATAATTCAGCGCACTGTATCTGAATGCATTGATCGCAAATTGATCGTAGGCCGTAGTAAATACGATTTCAAAGTCGATCTCTTCGAACTGCTCGAGCATCTCGAAGCCATTCATTCTGGGCATCTCGATATCGAGAAATACTATATCCGGTTTGTTCTGCTGTATGGCCTGAACTCCCTCTCTTGCGTTCTGACATACCGCCACGACCGTTACATCCGGACAATAAGTTTTTATCTGCCAGCTCAGGGTTTCGATGCAGCTCTTTTCATCATCTATGAGAATTGCGCGTGTTTTCATGCTGATTAGTTTGGTATGCGTATGACTACCCTTGTTCCTGCTGCCTCGCCATTCGCATGAAAGAGGTCTTGTGTTTCTACCTCGGCCAGGGCAGATATCATTCTCAATCGCTCCTCTGTAATCCGTGATCCCTGCGATCGTGTTGCTGTTTTATGGCGGGAACGCAGCGACTCAGCCATCGCCCTCCCCACTCCATTATCTTCCACAACGATGACGGTAGCATCATCTTCTCTCCGAACATGAACATCAATCCGGCCATCATCACTTTCCTTGTTCATCAATCCGTGCCATATGGCATTCTCCACGAAAGGCTGTATGATCAACGGGGGTACAAAAGTGTTTTCAGGCTGAATATTATCTGCGACTTCAATCCGGAAGGTAAACCGGCTCTCAAATCGCACTTGCTCTAATTCGAGATAAATCTTCAGCGCCTCGAGCTCTTTGCTCAGCTCCACTATTTTCTGATTTGAATTATCCAGAACCATCCTCATGAGCTTGGCAAACTTGGTCAGATAATGAGATGCCGACTGCGGGTCGCTTTGTATGATCTGTCTGTTGATCGAGTTCAGTGAATTGAAAATAAAATGCGGATTCATCTGGGCCCTCAGTGCCTTCATTTGCTCTTCCAGAAGTTTCTTATTGAATTCCGTTTTAATGGACTCCTGTTTCCTGATAACACCAACCCTGTAGCGGTATAACAGATAAACTATCAATGAGAGGAGGGCAACGAGAAGTCCTTTAAACAAAAGGGTTTCTGTGAATGGGATGTGAACACTAAAAGATATCGATGCGGGTTCACTCCAATCCAGTTCTCCTTTGCGCGCCCGAATTTCGAGGGTGTAATTTCCCTTGCCAAGGCT
>JBEAZL010000245.1:0-3907 GCA_041170085.1 Bacteroidota bacterium | reverse complement strand
GCTTGCGCCAGACGGAAGGTATCTGTTGCTCGGAGATGAACTGGATGAATACAACGATCTGGTTGCCACAACCAGGACACTCATTTGGGATTGCCTTGATCTTGATGCTCCTGTGTATATGGGAGATTTCATGTCAGCTCTTCCGGCCATTGACCACAACCAGTATATTATCGGTAACCTCAGTTACCAGAGTAACTATACCGCTGGTTTGCGCATTCTCGACATTACCGGAATATCTGATGCAAGTCTGACAGAAGTGGGCTACTTCGATCATTATCTCGCCAATGATAACGCTGTATTCGCCGGTACATGGATGAGCTATCCGTTCTTCGGAAGCGGAGTAATCCCTGTGGGTGATATCACGCTTGGACTGTTTCTGGTGAAACCGAATTTCACTCATTTGACTGCCACAGATAATGATATATGCAGCACTGAAAACGCTGTGTTTAATCTTGGGATTTCTGAGGGATTTGCGGGGCCAGTGAGTATTGAATTAACCGGGCTTCCTGCAGGATTTTCGTATTCACTGAGTTCAAACGAGGTGACCGCACCTGCGAATGTTACGATAACCATTACCCCTGCTTCCGGAGCAGATGGATTGTATGGCTTCCAGGTCAATGCAACAGGACAATTCAATACCTATTCAAGAATCGGCGAGGTAACTGTGCAAGCCGCTTCATCCTGGTATGCGGATAGTGATTTTGACGGATACGGCGCACCTGCAATCATTACAATGTCATGTGTGCAGCCCTCGGGTTATGTCGCTTTATCGGGTGATTGTGACGATGCGGATACTTCCGTATTTCCAGGTGCTCCCGGAACACAAGACGGTATTGACAATAACTGCAACGGAGTTATAGATCCGAATGAACAGGTTCCTTGTCCCGACTATGATGACAACGGAATCGTGTCTACTTCCGATCTGTTGGTGCTGATCTCTCAGATGGGTTGCACCTCATCCTGCACTGCAGACCTGACAGGTGACGATATGGTAACCCTTTCCGACCTTCTGGTTTTTCTGGCTCAGTTTGGTCAGACTTGTCCTTAAGATCAGGCGATTTTCTCCCTCATCTGCTGCTCGTACATTCTGGCGTATAGCCCCCCGGCCCTGAGCAATTCTTCGTGAGTTCCCTGTTCTGCAATTCTTCCGTTTTGCATGAATAAGATGGAATTACAGTGTTTCAGAGACGAGATGCGATGGGAGATAATGAATGATGTTACACCAGCCGATTCGCGGCGCAGTGACTGTAGTATGCGTTCTTCCGTTTCGGTATCCACGGCAGACAGGCAATCATCAAACAGCAATATCGCAGGTTTTCGCGCAAGTGCCCGGGCTATGGCCACGCGCTGTTTCTGGCCACCGGAAAGATTAATTCCCCTCTCACCAAGAATGGTATCATATCCCTGAGGAAAGCCTTCAATGGTTTCATGAATGTCTGCAGCTCTCGCTACATCCCTGATGCGCTGCGGATTGTCTTCTTTCAATCCAAAGGCAATGTTGTTCTCGATTGTGTCTGAGAATAAGAAAACCTCTTGCGGCACATAGCCAATCTGACTTCTTAGTTCATAGAGGTTTACTTTCCTCAGGTCTTTGCCATCGACACGTATCTCGCCTGAAGTGGGATCATACATTCTCATGATCAGATTGGCAACAGAGCTTTTTCCACTCCCTGTTCTTCCGGTAATGCCAATGCTCTCACCAGCTGACGCCCTGAAACTGATATCGTTCAGCACGGTGTTACCTGTTCCGGGGTAGGTTAGCGAGACATGATCGAATACAAGTTCACCCCGGATTTCCAGTTTTTCGTTTGTAGGATTGGCAATGCCTGGTTTAGCTCCAAGAAATTCATTGATACGACCCTGACTGGCTTCTGCCTTTTGCACAAGACTTGTAACCCAGCCCACACTGGCGAAAGGCCAGGTAAGCAAATTCACGTAAAGAACGAACTGGAAGATGGTTCCTATGGTCACTTCATGACTTAAGACCTTGAGGCTACCCATGTATACGGCCATGATTGTGCTAAGTCCGACAAGAAGCCAGATCACAGGCATGAACAGCGCATCCACCTTTACCAGTTTCAGTTGCTTGTTGCGATAGGCATTGCTGTTCTCGGTGAAAAAGTCGCTCACGTTCTTTTCTATGCCAAATGCCTTCAGCACCCGGATACCACTAATGTTTTCCTGAACAATGGTCGAGAGCACGGACTGCTGGCGCTGAACTTTCTCAGTCTGCTTGTTGATTCTTGAACTGACGAGATAAATCAACAGCATCATAAATGGCATCGGAATCAGCGTATACATGGTCAGTTCCGCATCAGTACTCCACATCATCCAGACACACAGCACCAACAAAACAACAAGATTGATGGTGTACATAATGGCCGGTCCCAGGTACATACGAACCCTGTTTACATCCTCACTTATTCTGTTCATCAGATCACCCGTGCGGTTGGCTTTGTAAAAAGCCATATCAAGTTCCTGATATTTTGAATAGATCTCATTTTTCAGATCGAACTCGATGTATCTTGACATTACAATCAGCGTCTGACGCTGATAGAACAGGAAGACTCCTTTGATCAGATACAACAGGAGGTACATCGCTGCTACAGCAATTCCGATTCCGATAACACGCTGAGTCCATTGTTCGGCATCAGAAGGAGCAGAGCTCCATTGAAATGCCTCAGCGAGCCATGTAATTGAGGAAGGTACACCAGGTAGCGACATTGTTCCTTTCTGTTCAAGTGCGCCAATCAGAAAATCAATGCCATCACTGGCAACGGCAGGTGCCAGAACATTGAAGAGATTACCTGCCAGGATGAAGATGAATCCGAGAAACAGCCTGCCACGGTATTTCCAGAGATATTTGTTGAGATAACTGAGATGCTTCATCAAAAGGAGAAATTCCAGGTAACGCTTGGCAAGATGGGGAATAAACTCACCTGATAAGCTTTTACCTGCAGCGTGCCTTCCTGCAATTGCCCGTCAGTTCCGAAATAAATGAAGTAGGGATTTCTTCGGTTATACAGGTTGTAAACTGAGAAATTCCATGATGAGTAGAACAGTGTTTTTCTTTCAGGTGCTCCGTCAGGCAATGGATGGCGTCGTTCCCTTCGTGGTGTTACATGGTATGTGGCTGATATATCCGCGCGGTGATAAGGCGCCATTCTGAAACTGTTTCTGTCACCATAACGATCAACAATTTTTCCTTCAATAAAGTAGCGTTCAACCGGAAGGGTGATGGCATTTCCTGTGGCGTACACGAACACAAATCCGAATTCCCATTTTTTGTTCAAGGCATAATTGGCAACGAAACTAATGTCGTGCCTGCGGTCCCAGCGCGTCGGGAATGGCTCACCATTATTCACTTCATCAAAGATGCGAAACGTTTTGCTCCAGGTATAACCTATCCAACCATTCAGATTGCCGGTACGTTTTTTAAGAAAGAACTCCGCTCCATAGCTGTAACCTCTTCCATAGATGAGCAGGTTGTCGATGTTGTCATTCACCGTCTGCTCAGGCTGTGCACCTTCTTTATATTCTGTTTGGTTGTACATGTCTTTGTAGTACAACTCTACACTGGTTTCGTAGTCGTCCTGGTGAAAATTCCTGAAATAACCCACCGAATACTGAATTCCTATCTGTGGCTTGGTCAGGTCAGTACTTGGAATCCATACATCTGTAGGCAGTGAGGTAGGAGAGAGACTGGTGAGGTGTATGTACTGGTAATTGCGCATGAATCCGGCCTTTACCGAAGATTGTTGGTCGATAGAGTAACGGAGGCTCAGTCGTGGTTCCAAACCTGTGTAATCTGCCACCTTTTCACCGGAGCCATAGTTGACCTCGTCAGGTGCATCCGGGGCAGTCAGGCTGTTATCAGAAACATTCAGGTATCTGGTAAATGGGCCTA
>JBEAZL010000244.1:0-4964 GCA_041170085.1 Bacteroidota bacterium | reverse complement strand
AAGCCGATGATATACTATCCCCTGTCAACGTTAATGCTGGCCGGCATCCGCGACATTCTCATCATCAGCACCCCACATGATTTGCCGGGATTTAAAAAACTGCTCGGCGATGGCCAATCGCTTGGATGTAGTTTTTCATACATCGAGCAACCTGTTCCCAATGGGCTTGCCCAGGCTTTTGTTCTGGGAGCGCCGTTTATCGGCAACGACAAAGTGGCGCTTATTCTCGGCGACAATATCTTCTACGGACAGGGCTTCGGAAATATGCTCCGTGAGAATACCGATGTAGAGGGAGGCCTCGTTTATGCCATCCACGTTAAAGATCCCGAGCGATACGGAGTAGTTGAATTTGATAGTGCCGGCAAGGCCATTTCAATTGAGGAGAAACCCAAGGTGCCCAAAAGCAACTACGCAGTGCCGGGCCTGTATTTTTACGACAACAGCGTAGTAGACATAGCGGCTAACCTCAGGCCCAGTGCCCGGGGAGAATATGAAATCACAGATGTGAACCGGATTTATCTGGAACAGGGAAGGCTGAACGTGAGAAAATTTGATCGCGGTACAGCCTGGCTCGATACGGGAACATTTACCTCTC
Source organism: Bacteroidota bacterium (assembly GCA_041170085.1). Classification (GTDB taxonomy): domain Bacteria; phylum Bacteroidota; class Bacteroidia; order Flavobacteriales_D; family Sanyastnellaceae; genus JAWXBG01. The sequence continues at coordinate 4,369 of JBEAZL010000244.1, read as the reverse complement.
TCATGCAGGCCGGTCAATATGTGCAGGTAATCGAGGAACGGCACGGATTAAAGATTGGCGCCATTGAGGAAATTGCTTACCGCATGGGATATATCAACGGTGAACAATTGGAGCGACTGGCGGTTCCTCTCGTGAACAGCGGTTATGGGAAATACCTGCTGGATCTGATGAAATCCTGACATGACCAACCCTGAATCACTTTTAAAACTTGTCGATGCCAGAATAGAGGAATATCGATCTGGTCTTTCAGACTCCAATCTCTATTCCCCCATTGCATACATGATGGGACTGGGCGGTAAGCGTATGCGGCCTGTTCTTACCCTTCTGGGCTGTGAGCTCTTTGAGGGAAGAGCAGAAGATGCTCTGGAACCCGCTCTTGCCATTGAGGTGTTTCATAATTTCACACTGCTCCATGACGATATCATGGATAATGCTCCTGTTCGCAGGGGACTTCCTACAGTTTTTAAGAAGTGGGGTACCAGCTCTGCAATCCTCAGTGGTGACGTCATGAGCATTCATGCCTGTCACATTCTTGCCGAAATGAATCACCCACGCAGTCTGGATGTGATTCGGGAATTGAATCGCGCAGCCATTGAGGTGTGCGAAGGTCAGCAGATGGATATGGATTTTGAGATGTACAAGTCCGTAGATCTTGATCAGTACATCGAAATGATACGTCTCAAGACTGCCTGCCTTCTCGCAGGAGCACTCCGGATGGGCGCCATTGTTGCAGGTGCGCCTGAAGCTGATACAAAGCTGATCAGCGACTTTGGCGAGAACATGGGTATTGCATTCCAGATTATGGATGATTACCTCGATGTTTTCGGTGATCAGGAAAAGGTGGGAAAGCAGACAGGCGGTGATATTATCGCCGGAAAGAAAACATTTCTGGTTCTGGAAGCTCTGGCCCTCTCTCATGGGACTGAGCGCGAAGAATTCTCAGAACTCATTAGTGACCGGACCATGGAGGCAACATCCAAGGTGGAAAAGGTCATCGCCATTTATCGGAAACTGGGTGTACCTGAAGCTACTCTGAAGGCCGCGGACAATTACGTCAACAGAGCTATGGAAGCATTGAACAGTATTGCGGCTCCCGATCATCGCAAACAAGTAATCTTAGAATACCTGAATACCATTGCCCGAAGACAGCACTGATAACCCAACCGGCCTTTTTCCTGCAGAAAGGGATCTCCCGCAAAGGAGCTACAGAGATCTTTTGCTGGCCACTGATCAGCAGCTGCGGAAGGATTTCCATCCCCACATACATTTACCAGAACTTGTTGACGATTTTTCTGCGAATGATCTCAGAAAAATCCTTCAGGATGCCCTGCAGTCGCTGATTCGGGATAATCCGTCGGCTCTTGAACAGATTCTGTACCGCATAGATCTCAATGAACGCAACAAAAAGTCAGCAATGGAGGCCGGTCTGGAGGTACTTACAGAGTCCATTCTGCGCAGGGAAGCTCTGAAGGTGTGGATCAGGTCCAACTATTCTGAAAAGATGTGAGGTTTTAACCCAAATTTTGCCTTAGAACTTTGTTTTGAGGGTCCTTTGCGGTAGTACCTTCGCACCTTAAACACAGCCAAGAAACCGAGATAATGGACCATCAGACATACCTTGGAAACGCCGACCCGAATGCTATGGAGGAAATGTACCTGCGTTACAGGCAGGATCCCTCTTCGGTAGATGTCTCCTGGAAGTTGTTCTTCGACGGGTTTGAATTCAAAAATGCCCACTTTGCACCACTACCTGGCGGACAGGGCGACATTGATCCGAATATCCGAAAGGAGTTTCAGGTAATCAATCTGATTCATGCCTACCGCACACGCGGTCATTTGTTCACTGAAACGAATCCTGTCAGAGAAAGGCGCAAGCATAGCCCGACACTTGATTTGGACAACTTCGGTTTGTCAGATGCTGATCTCGGAACAACATTCCAGGCCGGAAATGAAATTGGAATTGGTCCGTCTACCCTGGCCAACATCATTGCCCACCTCAGGGAGTGTTATTGCGGCCACATTGGAACGGAGTACATGTACATTCGTGACCCTCTTCGTCAGAAGTGGATCCGTGAGCGCATCGAAGAGCTCAACAAGAAATCTTTTACTCCTGAAGAGAAAAAGCAAATTCTCGGGATGGTGAGCAAAGCCACCGTCTTCGAACAATACATTCAGAAAAAGTTTATCGGGCAGAAACGCTTCAGTGTTGAAGGATGTGAGGCACTTGTGCCTGCGATGGATATGCTCGTGAGAAGCGGTGGCGACATGGGTGTGAAGGAGTTTGTGATCGGCATGGCCCACAGAGGCAGGCTGAACATTCTCACCAACATCATGGGCAAGCCATACGGACATATTTTCGCTGAGTTCGACGGCGCTCAGTATGGCGATGATGCGAATTTTGATGGTGATGTGAAATATCACCTGGGCTACTCCAATGATGTAGTCACTTCCAGCGGTAACAATGTACATATTACCCTGTGTCCAAATCCTTCACACCTTGAGGCAGTAGACCCGGTTGTGGAGGGACTTACAAGATCAAAGATTGATCATTACCTCAAAGATGAGAACAAGATTGTTCCGGTACTCATACACGGAGATGCTGCTGTGGCGGCACAGGGTATAGTTTATGAAGTCATTCAGATGGCTGCGCTTGATGGCTACCGCACAGGTGGAACCATTCATATCGTGGTAAATAATCAGGTTGGATTTACAACCAATTACCTCGATGCCCGCACCTCGACCTATTGCACCGATGTAGCGAAGACCACACTCAGTCCTGTATTTCATGTGAATGCCGACGATACTGAAGCTGTGATCAGAACCATGCAATTGGCTCTTGAGTATCGCATGCGCTTCAATATGGATGTGTTTATTGATCTGCTTGGCTACCGCAAATACGGACACAATGAGGGCGATGAACCTAAGTTCACGCAGCCTACTTTGTATAAGCTGATTCAGTCACACTCAAACCTTCGCGATATCTACCTGAATCAGCTCGTAGCTGAAGGTGTTTGCGAGAAGTCCTACGGAGATGAACTGAAAAGGTCATTTGAAGCTGAACTTGATGCACATCTTGAGAATTCAAAGAAGATTGCAGAGGCTGATGTAAAGCACTTTCTTGAAGATACCTGGAAAGATTTCCGCAAGGCCACGGAAGCTGATTTTTTAGAGTCTCCCGTTACCGGATACGAAGCCGCGAAATTGAAGGAACTCGCTGTTAAGATAAATACGCTTCCTGAAGGCGAGAAGTTCTTCAGCAAGACTGCAAAGGTCTTCAGCGATCGACTCAAAATGATTGAGGACGACAAACTGGATTGGGCTATGGGTGAATTGCTCGCCTATGCGACCCTGCTCGAAGAAAGATTCCCTGTACGCGTTAGTGGACAGGATGTTGAACGCGGAACTTTCTCGCACCGTCATGCTGTCGTAAAAACCGATGAGGATGCTGAAAAGGAATTTATCCTGCTCAACAATATCAGCATGGATCAGGCAAAATTCACGGTTTACAATTCATTGCTGAGCGAATATGGTGTGCTGGGTTTTGATTACGGATATGCCTTCGGCACACCAAAGGGACTGACCATTTGGGAAGCACAATTCGGAGACTTTAATAACGGTGCACAGATTGTAATCGACCAATTCATCTCGGCCGCCGAAGACAAGTGGAGAACGATGAACGGTATTACCATGCTCCTTCCTCATGGATATGAAGGACAGGGATCTGAACACAGCAGTGCGCGACTTGAGCGTTTCCTGCAACTCTGTGCAGAGTTCAACATGATTGTGGCAAATTGCACCACACCTGCGAATTTCTTCCACCTGCTGCGCAGACAAGTCCACACGCCTTTCCGTAAACCTCTGGTTGTATTCACCCCAAAGAAACTATTGCGATATCCAAAGGCAGTTTCCAGTCTGAGCGAGATGGCAAAAGGAACTTTCAGGGAAGTTATAGATGATACCTTCATCAGCAAATCTGAAGTAGATACCATCGTGCTGTGCTCAGGCAAAGTGTACTACGATCTGCTTGAAGAACGTGAGAAGAACGGAGCCGGAAATATTGCTCTCATCAGAGTGGAGCAATTGTATCCACTGCCAGTGCAACAGCTGGAAAAGGTACTTTCACAATATTCCGGTGCTGCGAAGAAGTTCTGGGTTCAGGAGGAACCGGAGAATATGGGTGCATGGTCATACATGCTGCGATCGCTTCGGAGCTGGAATCTCGAAGTAATTGCCACTCCCGCCTCGGCATCACCTGCCGCAGGTTCTCCCAAGGTTCACGAAAAGCGCATGAGGAGTATGTTTGACAAGGTATTCTCCATGGGTAAAACCAAAGTGAAAAGTTGATTAATCAAGAAAGATTTAAGGCTTT
>JBEAZL010000243.1:0-4774 GCA_041170085.1 Bacteroidota bacterium | reverse complement strand
CCACATGCGCGTCAGCCGGAAGCTTTCCCGGAACGGAAGATGATTGGTGGACTGACAGCACGAGTGGGGTGACCAGCGACAATGGCTCATCAGGGGCACAGACATGTGGACTGGCATTAGGTACCGGCGGTCAAAAATGGTACACATTCACTTGGTCGGGTTGCAGCACCGTGCAGATAACGCTTGACACCTCCGATCCCTATACAAATTTCGATACTCAGATTCACGTGTATACGGGCTCTTGCGGAAACCTTTCCTGCGTGGCTTCTGACGACGATTCCGGTTTTGAGCTGACATCTCTATTGACATTTTCTGCCCAGCCATATGTCAATTATAAAATCAGAGTGGGTGGTTTTGGAGCGGCATCAGGAAATTTCAGAATGACTTATACAGTTGGATTGGGTGGTTGCCTGGATCCTGTTGCATGTAACTACTCTCCCAATGCGGATTGGGAGGACTGTTCCTGTGAGTATAATCCTGCGAGCTTTACCCTATCGGGAAATGCTTCCTCATCTCCGGGATCTTATGCGTATCTTGGAGAAGGTGTAAATGTTGTCGGTTATGTTCAGCCAGGTGAGACGATAGAGTTTTGCGGGGCTGATCTCTGTAATCTGACAGCGAAGTTTTTCCTGGGAAATGATCAAAGTTCCTGGGGGGGTGTTACATACTCTCTCTATCTTCATGGAAACTGGTACACAGGCTCGGCGGGTGATGGTGATGCCTACATGGTGGAAATTGAATTTGTTTCTCCGGAGTGTGGATGCACCGACCCTACTGCGTTAAATTATGATCCGGGGGCAACAGAGGACTCGAACATGTGCGAACAGAATGTAGCAGGAAGTTCTTGTTCTAATGCTCAGTTTGTTTCGGTTCCATCTGCGACATTGATGAATGTTTCACAGGATAATCTGACTTATGACGATTGGTTTGGTAATGTGATGAAGAGCATGTGGCTGGAATTTGAATACACCGGAGGCGTAATAAGCCTTGAAGTGGCATCTCAATATTGGGGAGACCCCGCTGCAAGGGTCTATGATAGCTGTAATGGAGAGCTGATATTCTCAGGAGATGACTACTGGATTAGCCAGGCTTATGGTTCACTAAACCCCAGATTTCTCATCAGTTGCGAGGACGGTCTCGTGAAGGGTGAGACATACCTGGTGCAAGTGTTCGATCTCGCAAACACAGGAAATGTTGTCCTTGACCTCAGGCTTAAGAATTTCGGAGGTTGTACAGATCCTCTTGCACCTAACTATGATGCATGTGCGAATGTCGATGATGGCTCATGCGACACTTGTCCGGCCGACCTGGATAACAGCGGGGTGGTGAATGTAACGGACCTGCTCCAGTTTGTTTCTGCTTACGGCACGAGCTGCAACTAATTTCTGATCTGTATGGACAGAAATCTCAAGCCCCGCGGTATTGCCTCGGGGCTTTGGTTTTCCGGGAACTGAAACGCCAAGTTGGCAGATCCGCGTTGCTGAACCTGCCGGATTGCTAATCACTAACTAAATATGTCGTTCACTCATTCTCCGGTTTATGCATTAGGTGCCCATTGAAAATTTGCGTCACCAATTCGATAAAACCAAAGGAAATGAAAACTCTATTTTACACAGTTGCTCTTCTTATGATTTGTGGTTTCATAGCGCCTGAGCTGTCTGCTCAGAATACATGTGGTACGGCACAGGTAATTGATTTGATTAATGACTCACAGTTTAGCGGAAGCACCGTGGGTGTTTCGAGCGATAATGCAACATCAGGTGCTCCATCGTGTGGGCTCGCATTAGGCACAGGCGGACAGAAATGGTACCAGTTTACTTTTAGCGGATGTTCAACAGCCTCATTGAGACTGAACACCTGTATGGCTTTTGGATTGACGACATTCGACACCCAAATACATGTTTACTCAGGGTCTTGCGGCAACCTGAACTGTGTTGCCCAGGATGATGACAGCGGCTGTGAACTTACTTCTGATGTTACGTTTACCATTGTCCCTGGTGTGACATACAGGGTCAGGGTTGGTGGTTATGCTGCCAATAGTGGAACATTCTTTTTGAATGTGGTCTTCGACTCTGGTGGCTGCGTGGATCCTTCGGCATGCAACTATTCTTCTTATGCGTCATGGGACGATTGCTCATGTTATTATAGTTCTCTGGCAGAGCTGGAAACCGACATAGCCCCAGGAGTACCTGCGGGAGGTACAATTGTGGTCTATCAGCCTATTGGAGGAATCTATGGGCCGAATGTAATTGAGACCGGAGCACCCGGCGTGTTGGCCCAGTTTTGCGAAGCTGATCTTTGTGGTCTCAGGATCGCCTTCTATCTGCCAGACGGGGCCACTTCCTGGCTTGGCAGCACATACTCACTCACGATACATGGAAATACTTTCTCTGGAGTTATACCTGACCCGGGAGCAGAAACAAATTCCGTCGTAATTGTAGAAGATCCTACTTGTGGATGTACTGAACCTTCAGCTATAAACTATACTTCTGATGCGCTCTACGATGATGGCACATGTGAATCGGCCTCTTTAGGCTCATCTTGTATGAATCCGCATGAGATGTTATGGGGAACCGCGATATATATGGACCTCGGATTCGAGCCACTGAATATTATTGAGCTGTATCCCGGTGAATATGCCCTGGGAAAGGATAAGTGGTGTTCGTTTACATATCAGGGGGGGGCTATCCGGATTTCGGCTCACGGCGGTGATCCTGTGATTTATGTAAAAGATGCCTGTGGTGGAAACGTCCTGTATTACATGGATGATTTTACTCAAGGCGTCTTTATTTCGCTAAATCCGGTATTATCTCTGAGTTGTGATGATGGGCTTGTTCCCGGTGAGACATATTACATTCAGACACTTAATCTTAATTATAATAGCGACTATGTGGTGGAATTAGGTCTCACGCATTTCCCCGGATGCACAGATCCGCTGGCCTCCAACTACAACGCTTGTGCGAGCATCGACGACGGCTCATGTGACACATGTCCGGCTGACCTCGACAACAGTGGCGTGGTCAATGTAACGGACCTGCTCCAGTTTGTGTCTGCATACGGCACGAGCTGTAATTAATAGATCGGTTTTTGGATTTTGGATTGAACTGCCCGGGCTTCTTGTCCGGGCAGTTTTGTTTATGAGATGTTCAACCGGACATGATTTCTGTCCGTTCACTCATGAAAACGTGTCGTTCGCTAATTAGAAACTTCATGGATCAGGCTGTAATCAGAAGTTTGCAGCAGATCAATCAGGTCATTACACCTTGACTTACCCCGGATGAGGCTCCGGTACCCCAAAAGGTGCCGGAGCGATAATCCGGCAACATAGGCCAGAATTGGCTATGTGTTTGTAAATCAGTGGGTAAAGGCTTGGTTGCGCCGCTCAATATATTGCGTGCCTGTCGACGAAAAAATAAATTTTGTCGATTTGTTTGAAAAGTTCGTCGACAAGTACTATATATTTGTCGCCGAATAATTGGAGACTTGTTTTTTCTATCTGACTTTTTTGCCGGGATCTTACACCGACTTGCTTATATACTTAGTTTAACTTAACTCAACATCATGAAACATTCTACGCTTTCATGGTGTACGTGGGGAGCTTTAAAATCAGCTGCGCCCCATTACACCAAGCTGCTTGCAGCGACTTTTGCGGTCGTGCTCGCCGTTACCACAGCGCTAGGACAAAGTGTTAATCTGGATCAGGCGGCCAACGGGCCGGTTGATGCTCCGGTTGACCCCGCTGTCTGGCAAAATGGTAACGTGAACGAGAATCAGGCGCATTACTCGGAATGCCAATCCGTTGGCTACCGGGCAATCATGAATGATCTGCCAACTGATGGCACGGTCATTCGCCTGACACTGGGATACGATGTGGCGCACAGCGACCATATCGCGCTCGACTTCCTCACTCACTACCAGCGCCTCGAGCCACACGCGCTCTACGGTCACGCCAGTGAGACTATCGATCCTCTGATCGGTATAGGAGTGTCGTTCGGAGCTCCTTCGACATTCCCGATTCCGGCACCGCCGTCAACCGGTTCTCCGGTCCCAGGCCAGCCAACGGGTTCTTTTGATGAGATCGATCCTTCTGAGAAACTCTTCACCCTTTGGGGAGGAACCATTCTCGATGTTCAATATGAGGACGAGAATGGAAACCCATCTTTTGCGGATTGGGCAAATTATACTACCAACCAGCAACAAGAGATCACTGTGTATTTCACAGTTACCTCTTCTACAGCTGTTCTCGCATGGGGAGGTCACATCGCCTGCGGACTTGATTGGGGTGATCTTAGCGCTGGTGGTATCAGCGGTTCGCCGTACCACATGCGTATTCTCGACTGGAACCTGAGCAACCTCGGTAACCAGGACCGCTCCCTTTCAGCTTCTGCCGTTACTCCCGTTCAGGAATGCACCCTCGAGTGTCCGGCTGACGTTGAGCTGACTTGTGATGTATATAACTCTGGTGCCTATGAAATTCCAGGCCCCGTTGTAAACTGTTCATTGGATGCTGTAATTGATATCACCTTCTCAGATGAGTTTAGTGGAATTTGTCCTCTGGTAATCACCAGAACATATACCATTGATATCGACGGTCAGATTGGAACCTGTACACAGACCATAACTGTTACTGATACAACTGCACCATGGGCAACATTTGTTCCTGCTGATGCAACATATGAGTGTGACGAACAATATTCACTTCAGGACCCAACATTCGCAGATAACTGCGATAACAACCTGACAGTAGTTCCTTCTTCAAGCACTCAGCTTTCAC
>JBEAZL010000242.1:0-3948 GCA_041170085.1 Bacteroidota bacterium | reverse complement strand
AATCCGACGGGAACAGTTTTCAGCAAGGAACAACTTGAAGAAATATGTGATCTGGTCCTCGAAGAGAATGCCTCACGTGGCGAAGATGAGAAGCCGCTTTATCTGATGTACGACCAGATATACAACCTGTTGACATTCGGTGAAACCGTGCACTATCACCCTGTGCAGTTAAGACCTGAGTTAAGGCCATACACGATTTATGTGGATGGAATTTCCAAGAGTCTCGCAGCAACCGGAGTGCGTGTAGGATGGGCTTTCGGACCGCACCGGATCATCGATAAAATGAAATCCATTCTCGGACACGTGGGAGCGTGGTCTCCAAAGCCTGAACAAATCGCAACCGGTTTGTACATGCAGAATGACGAGCAGGTCGACACTTACCTGGTGTGGATCCGTTCGGAAGTAGAAAAACGTCTGCAGGGTTTTTACGAGGGATTTCAGCAACTGAAGAACGAAGGATTCACTGTGGATGCCATTGCTCCGCAGGCTGCTATATATCTTACTGTGCAGGTTGAGCTCAGGGGAAGGAATACACCCGACGGTGAACACATTTCTACTGCTGAGCAGGCGACAGCTTATCTGCTCAATGAAGCCAAACTTGCCATAGTGCCTTTCTATGCCTTTGGTTCCTCGCGCGAATCGAACTGGTATCGTCTCTCTGTGGGAACAGCCTCTATGAGCGATGTGTCAGGTGCCATCTCCAAACTGCGGGAGGCACTGCTCAAACTATCGTGAACGAATACCGCAAATTTTTGCGCCATCCTTTATGCTAAATCAAGACTCTAAAAATTATTGTGTTATCATGGCCGGAGGGATTGGATCCCGGTTCTGGCCCATGAGCCGAAGCTCATATCCCAAGCAGTTTCATGATGTTCTTGGTCTTGGCAGGTCGTTGCTCCAGATGACATACGACCGTCATGTAAAGGTCTGCCCCCCTGGAAATATTCTTGTAGTGACCAATCTGGCTTACCGCGAGATGGTGCTGGAACAACTTCCCGACCTCACTCCGGAGCAGGTTTTGTGTGAACCCTACATGCGTAACACTGCGCCCTGCGTGGCATATGCTAGTCACTGGATTGCGGAACGCGAGGCCGATGCCAATATCATCGTTGCCCCGAGCGATCACGTCATCATCAAAGAAGAAGAGTATCTCAATACTGTTCTGCTGAGCTTCACTCAGGCCAAAAACAGCGGTAACCTCGTTACATTGGGAATCAAACCTACTCGTCCTGATACGGGATACGGTTATATCCAGTGGGAGGATATGAAGGGAAGCACTGAGGAGCGCATCAAGAAGGTTAAAACGTTTACAGAAAAACCCGATCTGGAGCTGGCCAAGGATTTTATCGCTTCCGGTGATTTCTATTGGAATTCAGGAATATTCATCTGGTCTCTGGCCTCTATACTTCAGGCATTTCAGCAGCATTTGCCGGAAATGTTCAAGGCTTTTCAGGAGGGCACGGGTGTATACGGAACACCTGATGAATCAGCATTTATCGAGAAGACATACGGAGCCTGTGAAAATATCTCTATTGACTACGGAGTGATGGAAAAGGCCCGCAATGTGAATGTTGTTCTCAGTGATTTCGGCTGGAGCGACCTCGGTACCTGGGGTAGCCTGCATACACTGGTAGCACACGACGAGCATCGCAATGGAATCGTAGGCAAGAATGTGCTCACATACCAATGCTCCAATAACATGGTTTACATGTCTAAAGACAAGCTTGCCGTGTTACATGGATTGAACGGATTCATAGTAGTGGACAGCGGAAATGCGCTTCTTGTCTGCCGAAAGGAAGACGAGCAGAAGATCAAGCAATTTGTAAATGATATCAAGTTGCGCGATTGGGATCAATGGTTGTAACATTACCTTTGTCCGGCTTTTGATACAGCACTTGCGGGCGTGGCGAAATTGGTAGACGTACCAGACTTAGGATCTGGCGCCGAGAGGCATGGGGGTTCGAGTCCCTCCGCCCGCACAGAATGACCAGCGACAGCTGGTCTTTTTTTTGCGGAGGGGCGAGAAGTTTATGCTGAGCCTGTCGAAGCAAGTCCCTCCGCCCGCACAGAATGACCAGCGACAGCTGGTCTTTTTTTTGCGGAGGGCGAGAAGTTTATGCTGAGCCTGTCGAAGCAAGTCCCTCCGCCCGCACTGAATGACCAGCGACAGCTGGTCTTTTTTTTTGCGGTGGGCGAGAAGTTTATGCTGAGTCTGTCGATGCAAGTTCCTCCGCCCGCACTATGCAGCTTTGAGTCCATAGTTTTGAGTCTTGAGTGGAGCGCTGAGTTTAGGTAACAGGCCACTCAATACCCACACTGTTCCTCACACTGCCCTGGATCTGATTCCACCCGCACAATGCAGCTTTGAGTCCATAGTTTTGAGTCTTGAGTGGAGCGCTGAGTTTAGATAATAGGCCACTCAATACCCACACTGTTCCTCACACTGCCTCCTGCCCACTACCTCCTGCCTACTGCGGACTGCCTACTGCCTCCTGCCCACTGCCTCCTGCCCACTACCTCCTGCCTGCTGCGGACTGCCTACTGCCTACTGCCTACTGCCTACTGCCTACTGCCTACTGCCTACTGCCTACTGCTTACTGCGGACTGCCTGCTGCGGACTGCCTACCGCAATAAAACGCACTGGTTCATTGATATTCAGTCGAATAAATGAGTTTTTTCGGTGAATCGGCTTCTCCTCCGTACCTTCGCGCCCCATTTCAAAGGAAATCATGCAAATCAAGCAGACAAATCTCGACGGCCACATGGCCCGTTTAACAGTAGAAGTTACTCCTGCAGACTATCAGGAAAAGGTTGAAAATGCCATCAAGCGTTACCGCAAATCAGCTACTCTTCCCGGGTTCCGTCCGGGTCATGTGCCTGTAAACCTCATCAAAAAGCGCTTTGGCAAAAGCTTTCTGGCTGAGGAGATCAGCGCCCTCGTGCAGGATGCTATTTCACAGCATATTCGTGAAAACAACATTCAGGTGCTTGGCTCGCCCATACCTGCAGATAGTGACGAGGTGAACGGAAACTGGGATGAACCGGGTGATTTTTCATTTGCCTATGAAATGGGTCTCGCTCCGGCACTGGAACTCAATCTGGATAAGAGCCGTTCATACACATGGCACAAGCTCATTGTTGACGACACCCTGATTGACAGACAGGTGAAGGACTATGCGCGCCGCTACGGAAAGCTCAGCGAGCCTGAAGAAAGTGCTTCGGATGATCTTCTGATGGGTGTATTTACCGAAATAGATGCCAACGGAAATGCCGTTGAAGGTGGCATTAACCACAAGAGTACCATCAGCATTGAATACGTGAAGGATGAGCCAACGAAAAAGGCGTTGTCTGGTCTGAAAAAGGGCGACACCGTTGACCTGGATCCCCACAAACTTTCAGCAAATCACGAAGAACTGGCGCAGATGCTCGGCATCACGCATCACGACCTGCACCACCTGAATAATCATGTGCGTTTCAGCGTAGATGAAATCAAGCGTATGACTCCGCACGAGATGAACCAGGAGCTATTTGATAAACTCTACGGAGCTGATGAAGTAAAGTCCGAAGAGGAGATGCGTGAACGCGTGAGAAAAGAACTCGAAGCCATGTTTGCACGCGATGAGCAATATCTGTTCAAGCGCCAGCTCATGCACGATCTGCTGGATAATACCAACGTCGAACTGCCTGATGCGTTTCTGAAGCGCTTCATCAGAATGACCAATGAAAAGGAAGTTACTGAAGAGCAGGTAGAACATGATTATCCTGCCTATGCCCGTATGCTGAAATGGCAGCTGATTGAGGGCGATATCATCCGCAAGCACGAAATCCGTGTTAGCCCGGAAGAAGCCCGCGACCATGTTCGCGCTTCACTTCGCGAGAGATATGCGCAATACGGCATCCCCGTTGAAGACGCCATGCTGGAAAGCCTCGTAGAACGTACCTTCCAGA
>JBEAZL010000241.1:0-7687 GCA_041170085.1 Bacteroidota bacterium | reverse complement strand
AAATAACCCACAGGAAGGTACTTCTGATTCAGCAGCTTCCGGGCAAACATCAGCAGACGCGAACCCGGGTGCTGCCGGTGAAGATGCCATGGCTGCCATCAGCCGCGAAAGGGATGACTGGAAGGATAAGTACATGAGGCTATACGCTGAATTTGATAACTTCAGAAAGCGCTCTTCCAGAGAGAGAGCCGAGTTTGCACAGTTTGCCTCGGCAGACCTAATGAAGGACCTGCTCCCGGTGGTGGATGACTTCGAAAGGGCGATGGCTGCATCCGAAAAGGCCGAGGATTTTGCTGCAGTGCGCGAAGGATTCGCCCTGATACACCATAAGTTTCTGAGGACCCTCGAACAGAAAGGTTTAAAGCATATCGAATCAAATCATAAACCCTTCGACGTCGATTTTCATGAGGCAATTACCAAGATACCCGCACCATCTGATGAGCTGAAGGGAAAGGTGATAGATACCGTTGAAAAGGGTTATTCCCTGCACGACAGGGTTATCCGTTTTGCCAAAGTGGTAATCGGAGAATAAGTTAGAACAATGGCTAAGAGAGATTACTACGATATTCTGGGTGTCAGCAAAGGAGCGTCGGAAGCCGAGATCAAGAAGGCTTACCGGCAAATGGCGCTGAAATTCCATCCGGATAAGAACCCCGGAGATAAAACTGCAGAAGATAAGTTCAAGGAAGCCGCCGAAGCCTATGAGGTACTGAGCGATCCCGAAAAAAAATCGCGATACGACCAGTACGGTCATGCAGGAATGGGAGGTAATGGCGGTTTCGGAGGCGGAATGAACATGGACGATATCTTCTCCCAGTTCGGAGACATCTTCGGAAGTGCATTCGGAGGCGGATTCGGAGGAGGCGGAAACTACAGTGGCGGAAGCAGAAGGGTGAAAGGCTCCAACCTCCGTATCAAGGTCAAGCTCAACCTCGAAGAAATTGCCTACGGCACCACCAAGAAGATCAAGGTCTTCAAACTTGTCAATGCCGAAGATGTACAGTTCGACACCTGCGGCACATGTCGCGGTTCAGGACAGGTTCGTCGTGTAACCAATACCATCCTCGGACAAATGGCAACGACCAGCACTTGTCCAGCTTGCCACGGAGCCGGAAAAACGGTGAAGAGCAAACCCAAGGATGCCAACGAACATGGTCAAAGACGCCAGGAAGAAATCATCGAAATCAATATCCCCGCCGGTGTTCAGGAAGGTATGACGTTGAATGTTTCCGGAAAAGGCAATGCCGGACCTTTTGGAGGTGTGCCCGGTGATCTGCATGTACTGATCGAAGAGGAAGAACATCCATTGCTGAAGAGAGAGGGCATCAATTTGTATTATGACCTCTATGTCAACTTCGCTGATGTTGCGTTGGGAACCACTGTGGAAGTGCCTCTCGTCAGAGGTAAAGCCCAGGTGAAACTTGAGGCAGGCACTCAAAGCGGAAAGATCCTTCGCCTGAAAGGAAAGGGTATCCCGGATGTCAATAGCCATGGTCATGGCGATCTGCTCGTGAATGTGAATGTATGGACGCCACAGCGCCTGACAGATGAAGAAAGAAAGCTTCTGGAGAAACTGCGTCAAAGCGATAACTTCAAACCCAAGCCATCTTCAAAGGACAAGAGCTTCTTTGAAAGGATGAAGGAAATGTTCTCCTGATCAGAGGTCGTTCATTAAAGAAACAAGTTCACTGCGAATGGCAGTGAGCCTGTCGAGAACAGTTGTCGGCGGAGCTTCTGCAGGCGCACGCTCACGCAGCATTTTTCTTGCACCATCCAGCGTATAACCTCTGTCCTTGACAAGGTGATGTATCTTGTGGAATAACTCTACATCCTTCTTGCTGAATACACGGTTACCACGTCCGTTCTTCTTCGGACTTAACTGCTCAAACTCCCGTTCCCAGAAACGTATCAATGATGGATTCACATTGAACATGGCAGCGACTTCACCGATGGTGTAGTACACTTTCTCTATCTGCTTGTTGCGATTATAGGCCACGTTCAGGTAAGGTTATGATGTCACATCAGTCGAGCGACTGGTTAGCATTGTTCGCTCGCTGGAGCAGCTCTTCATATTGCGCTGCTGTGATATCGCTATAAAAATAAAAAGCCGGATTCACCTGAGCACCATCTTTAATCACTTCATAGTGCAGGTGAGGACCTGTGGACTGCCCTGTATTCCCAATCAGTCCGATTACCTGTCCGCGCTTAACTTTTTCTCCGGGCCTGACCATCACCTTACTCATGTGTGCATATAGGGTCTGATATCCGTAACCATGTTTGATAATCACGTGGTGTCCATAACCACTCAACTTACTGTCGACAGCTTCAATCACACCGTCGCCTGTGGCATATATCTCAGTGCCCACAGGAGCTGTGAAATCCAGTCCGGTATGCATCTTCATCAGTTTATATATCGGATGAATGCGCATACCAAAACCTGATGCAATCCTCGTCAGATCTTTATTGCTCACGGGTTGAATCGCAGGAATAGAACTCAGCATTTCATTGCTTTCACGCGCAAGCTCTACTACTTCTTCCATTGATTTTCCCTGAGCCACCAGCCGTCGTTGCAGTCGCGAAATGCGTTTCGATGTTTCAATAACGGTTTCAGAACTTTCATAACCTTTCAGATCCCTGTATCTGTCGCTGCCTCCGACCCCCGGTCTTCGTAAATGTTCGGGATATGGTTCGGCTCCGAAGATGGTTCTGTAAACATTGTCATCGCGTTCCTGCAACAAACTGGCAAACTGCTCAAGTGTGTCCAGTTCGTGATTCAGATCCTCAATCTGGTCTTTAAGGTATTCAACCTCACTTTCTAATCTGGCGGTCTCCGGGTCTTTAAAGAATGAAATGAAAAGCACGACTGCGATACCTCCAATCACCAGACCAACAAGCAAATAGCGCATCGCCTGAAGGGCATAATCCCTCACCGTATAGCTGATTTTTTCAAAACTCAGCGAAGTCGGATTGAACTTATACTTGATCCTGGCCATGAGTCTTCAAACGTAGTAAAGAATTGAATTCGTTCAATCGTCTGTTTAACGTTGTCCGGATTCCGCTCATTTAAAGGGCAGGATGGCGGACGAACAAAGGACAATAGCGAGATGAATCGCGCAGAGAATTTCTTGTCCGAATGCTTCGGCGCCCTCTCTCATCAATGGTTTCCATTCGTAAATTCGCGCCCCATGACATCCAAAGAGATCCGTAAAAAATTCCTCGACTTTTTTGCCAGTCGCGGACACCAGATAGTTCCTTCTGCTCCGATGGTAGTGAAAGGTGACCCCACACTGATGTTCATCAACAGTGGTATGGCCCCGTTCAAGAACTGGTTTCTTGGCAATGAAGCCATCAAATACCCAAGGGTTGCCGATACACAGAAGTGCCTTCGCGTGAGTGGAAAACACAATGACCTCGAAGAAGTAGGTGTTGATACCTACCACCATACCATGTTCGAAATGCTTGGTAACTGGTCTTTTGGCGACTACTTCAAACAGGAAGCTATTGCATGGGCATGGGAACTGCTGACAAGTGAATACAATATTCCTGTGGATCGTTTGTATGTCACTGTATTCGAGGGCGACACCGGCGAGAATCTTGAATTCGATCAGGAGGCTTATGATATCTGGAAGGAGAGAATTGCTGAAAATCGAATTCTGCGGGGAAACAAGAAGGACAACTTCTGGGAAATGGGAGACCAGGGTCCGTGTGGTCCCTGTTCTGAAATTCATGTAGACCTTCGCACAGAGGCAGAACGAGCAGCGGTAAACGGAAAGGATCTGGTGAACACCGGACATCCTCAGGTGATCGAGATATGGAACAATGTGTTCATGCAGTTCAACCGCAAAGCAGACGGAAGCCTGGAACCATTGCCCGCCCGACATGTAGACACGGGAATGGGATTTGAGCGACTCTGCATGGCTCTTCAGGGCAAGACATCAAATTATGATACAGATGTTTTTTCTCCGATCATCAGCCGCATAGAATCGCTGACAGGAAAGTCTTATGCTCATACTATGCCCGGTAACGGCAATGACATGACAGTGGAGAAAACTGACATTGCCATCAGGGTAATTGCCGATCATATCCGCGCCGTGTCCTTTGCCATTGCCGACGGACAATTGCCATCGAGCGGCGGAGCGGGTTATGTCATACGCCGGATTCTGCGAAGGGCTATCCGCTATGGATATAGTTTCCTGGGTATGAAGGAGCCATTCATATTTAGCCTTGTTCAAGTGCTCGCGGACGAAATGGGCGACTTCTTCCCTGAAATCAGAAGCGGCCGAAACCTCATCGAAAAGGTAATTCGAGAAGAGGAAGAGAGCTTCCTCAGAACACTGGAAAAAGGAATATTGCAACTCGACCAGATGATTGCGCGAACATCAGGCGATGTTCTCAACGGCGCTGAAGTATTCGAACTCTACGATACGTTTGGTTTTCCGGTTGACCTCACAGCGCTGATGGCGGCGGAGAAGAATAAGCGTATTGATCAGGCCGGTTTCGAGGCTGAACTTGAAAAGCAGAAGGAGAGAAGCCGGGCGGCAACCAAACTTGAAACGGATGACTGGGTAGAGCTTACTCAGGGCGAGACGGAATTTGTGGGATATGATCAGCTGGAATGCGAAAGCCGCATTCTGCGCTACAGAAGGATAAAAGCTAAAGGAAAAGAGCAGTTTCAGCTGGTGCTGGATCGGACACCATTCTATCCTGAAGGGGGAGGACAGGTAGGAGATAAGGGCCGCCTGATTTCTGCCAATGATTCTCTTCTGGTCACAGACACCAGGAAGGAGAACAACCTCATCATTCATTTTGTGGACTCACTTCCTTCCAACGTGAGTGCACTGTTTCATTCGAACGTCGATGGCAGCGCACGTCAGATGGCTGCAGCCAATCATACCGCCACACACCTTCTTCATCAGGCATTGCGCGAAGTGCTGGGTACACATGTTGAGCAAAAAGGCTCACTCGTGAATCCCGATTATCTGCGTTTCGACTTCTCTCACTTTGCCAAAGTCACTGATGAAGAATTGGCTCGCATCGAGGAACTGGTGAATGAACGCATCCGTCAGCAACTCGGACTGGATGAAAGGAGAAATGTTCCTATAGATGAAGCGAAGAAGTCAGGGGCAATGATGCTCTTTGGCGAGAAATACGGAGAGTCTGTTCGGATGATCCGTTTCGGTGAAAGCGTCGAATTGTGCGGAGGAACTCACGTTGGTAATACAGCTGTCATCGGATACTTCAAGGTTACATCTGAAGGTGCCGTTGCCGCTGGTGTGCGAAGAATTGAAGCCATCTCTTACAAGAAGGCTTTCTCTTTCATCAACGATCAGTTCGAGACCCTCGAATCATTGCGTAACCTGCTCAAGGCAAAGGATGTCACCAAGTCGGTGAACGATCTGCTGCATCGCAATCAGGAACTGGAAAAGAAAATCGAACTCCTCAATCAGGAGAAGGTAAAAGGAATCCGCGAGAACCTTAAGTCTTCTGTGAGCGAGATACAGGGCATCTCTTTCCTGGCTCGTGAACTGGATCTGGAAGCCGCGGAAATGAAAGATCTCGCTTTTCAGCTGCGTCAGCAATACCCGCGTCTGCTCGCTGTTCTTACTTCCAAAGCCGGTGGAAAACCAACCATCACTTGTGTAATCGGCGACGAAGCTGTAAAAGAGAAAGGCTGGAATGCCTCGCAGATTGTGCGGGATCTGGCAACAGAGATCAAAGGCGGTGGCGGCGGTCAGCCTTTCTTCGCAACAGCTGGTGGAACGGATGCCAGCGGACTCGACAGGGTTCTGTCGCGGGCCGGCAGTCTCATTTCCTGATATAGTCAGTGATTTGAAGTGAATACAAAAACAAAGCCCCACTCATTAGCGGGGCCTTGTTCCTTCAAATTATGAAACCAAAAATCTAAGCTAATACAGGCTCTTTCCTTGCCTGTACGTCCTTAAAGTCCATTCCGTATACCGGACCGTAGTAGTACTCGTTATAGGCGAGACCCAGATTCAGTACATAAAATACGTTGAAGAGACAGACCATTACGTAGTCCACGATGGTGTACTTACCGTAACTCTGGGCCACCTCAATGAGCAGTCTGAACAAAAAGTAAATATTGTAACCAGGTACAAGCAGATAGGCCAGATGAGAAGCAGGGCGACCCACAAGCCTGAGTGTCACCAATACATCCCATACAGGAACAATAGCAGCAAGACCGGGCTGGTTTGCCTTAACAAAGAGACGCCACTTTCCTACGATCCCGATCAGAAAAATAAAGCCCCCCAATAAGAAATATCCAGGGTTTACTTCCCAGGCTTTTTCGAAGAATTGAATTACGCTGTCCATAGCAGTAAAATTTTAAGTAGTTAAACCGAAGCCGGTCGTTGTTCATTGTTAAGCATAATAAAGACGATGCCAAAGTTCCGGGGTTGCCCCGGTTGCCCTTATTTTTTTTGCTTTACTACGCACAATCGCATGTGAATAATCACAACTCTGAGGCACGGCATTTAACCCTGCCGCGATAAAAAGGAGCAGTTAGACTATGAGAAATTAGGCGTAGCGTAGGCCTTTACAGACTTATCGTCGATGTTTTTCGGACAAAGAATAATCAGCCTTTCCATCACGTTTCTAAACTCTCTGATATTACCGGTCCAATTCAGTTCCTGAAGAGCTTTAATCGCCGGTGCGGTTATTTCTTTTACAGGCATTCCATATTCTTCGCAGATCTGAGCCAGAAAGTGCCTAGCAAGAAGTGGAATGTCATCTTTGCGCTCATTCAGAGAAGGAACCCTGATTACAATGACTGACAGACGGTGATAAAGGTCTTCCCTGAAGTTATTGTTCTCGATTTCCTTGCGAAGGTCCTTGTTGGTCGCGGCTATAATGCGCACGTTTACCTTGATTTCCTTCTCGCCACCCACCCGGGTGATCTTATTCTCCTGAAGTGCCCTCAAAACCTTGGCCTGGGCAGAAAGACTCATATCTCCGATTTCATCCAGAAAAAGGGTACCGTTATCAGCCAGTTCAAACTTTCCCTGACGCTGTTTAATTGCGGAGGTGAAGGCGCCTTTTTCATGCCCAAATAACTCACTTTCAATTAATTCTCCGGGAATAGCCGCACAATTGACCTCTATGAAAGCTCCCGCAGAACGGTTGCTCTTTTCGTGAATTTGCCTCGCCACAAGCTCCTTTCCCGCCCCGTTGCCACCGGTGATCAGAACCCTGGCATCCGTAGGGGCCACGGTGTCTATCATTTCCTTGATACGGTTAATGGGTTCGCTCTCTCCGACAATGGTAGAGCCAAGCGATTTATTCACCTTGCGTCTCAGAACCCTGGTCTCCTGGACCAGAGCGCGCTGCTCGCTGGCGTTGCGTATGGTGACCAGAATCCTGTTGAGGTCCAGCGGCTTTTGTATGAAGTCATAGGCACCTTTCTTCAGGGCCTCTACTGCTGTCTCGACGGTACCGTGACCTGTAATGATGATCACCGGTGATTCAATGCCGGCTGCCTTTAGCTTTTCAAGGACTTCCATTCCATCCATCTTCGGCATCTTGATATCGCAGAAAATGATATCGTAGGCTCCGTTTTCAGCTTTTTTCAGGCCTGAAGGTCCGTCTTCAGCCTCGTCTACTTCGTAAGATTCGTATTCAAGTATTTCTTTGAGAGCCTTGCGGATGGCGGCTTCATCATCGATGATCA
>JBEAZL010000240.1:0-5786 GCA_041170085.1 Bacteroidota bacterium | reverse complement strand
ACAGCCACGTTATCTTTGGCCACAGAACCCGAAAAAGAACACGATGAAATTACTTGATGGAAAAGTGGTGGTAATCACCGGAGCCTCCAGAGGAATCGGACGAGGCATTGCGGAAGTATTTGCACAACATGGTGCCACCCTGGCGTTCACATACGCCTCTTCAGATGAAAAGGCGAAGGCCCTTGAAAATGAGCTGACAGCTTTGGGCGGACGTGCCCGCGCATACAAGAGCGATGCATCCGATTTTCAGGCTGCACAGAAACTGATTGACGATGTGGTGGCGGAGTTCGGAACCGTTGACGTACTGGTTAACAATGCCGGTATCACCCGCGATAACCTGCTCATGCGTATGACCGAGGAACAGTGGGATGAAATTATGAATGTGAACCTCAAGTCGGTGTTCAACCTGACCAAGGCAGTAATCAAACCGATGCTGAAGGCCCGCTCCGGCAGCATCATCAATATGAGCAGTGTGGTCGGTGTCAGCGGCAACGCCGGACAGTCGAACTACGCCGCTTCCAAGGCTGGTGTGATTGGATTTACCAAGAGTATCGCAGCCGAGCTTGGCTCAAGAAATATCCGCTGCAATGCCATTGCACCGGGCTTTATAGAAACTGAAATGACGGCAGCACTGGACGAGAAAGTCGTTCAGCAGTGGAGGGAAACCATTCCCCTCAAGCGCGGCGGCTCTACCCTCGATGTAGCCAATGCTACCCTGTTCCTCGCCTCAGACATGAGCGCATACATAACAGGTCAGACCCTGCATGTATGTGGTGGTATGTTGATGTAACCCCTTAATTGAGCATATACATTGTCGGTTATAACGGAATATCCCGGTTGGTTTGTGTTGCTGTGTGTGGCGGCGGGACTTGTCTATGCAGGTGCCCTTTATCTGCACGACCGTTTCAACCGAACCTATGGAACTGCACTGGCCTGGATTCTCGGGGCACTGAGGTTTACCGGAATTTTTCTGCTGGCCTTTTTCCTTCTCAAACCACTGCTTCGCCTCACATCGCACGATGTGCAGAAGCCAATACTTGTTGTGGCCGTTGACAACTCGCAGTCGCTTGTACTCTCGGCAGATTCTGCCAGATTCAGAAACGGAACATTCGCTGGTTCTCTTCAGCAGCTGATCTCTCAGTTCGGAGATGGTTATGAAGTGATGACATACGAATTCGGTGAATCGGTGAATGAAGGACTGGACAGCCTCAATTTTGAAGATAAGGTCTCGGATATTTCAGGCCTTGCAGATGATCTGTATAACAGACTCAATGGCCGAAACCTCGGTGCTGTAATTCTGGCCTCAGACGGTTTGTACAACAGAGGTTCTAACCCCGTTCAGGCCTTTCAGAAACTCAAAGTTCCAGTTTATACTCTGGCTCTTGGCGATACCACTGTCAGGCGCGATGTTCTGATTGCCGATGCGGCTCACAACCGCCTGGCTTATCTGGGAAATAAGTTTCCGGTTGAGATTACAGTTCAGGCCAGAAGAACTTCAGGTGCAACACTGAATCTCACAGTTTCCGGCAAGAAGGGGAACCTGTTCAGTGAGACCATTCAGGTTAACGGATCTTCATTCTCAAAGACCACTACTGTCTTGATTGAAGCTGAAGAGACAGGCATTCAGCGCTATACGATTCAGGTAACGCCTGTGCAGGGTGAAGTAACGCTGCTCAACAACCGCAAAGACATTTTTGTTGATGTGCTTGACACCCGGCAGAAAGTTCTGATTGCGGGAGCTTCTCCGCATCCCGATATGGGCGCTATTGCCGATGCCCTGCGTTCACAGGAGTCGTATCAGGTTGAATCTGTTCTTGCCTCCGAAGCGGAAAGCAATACCGCTGCCTACAGTCTGATTGTATGTCATCAGTTACCTGCTGCCAACGGACTCGGTATGCCGCTGATACGCGATGCTTTATCTCGCAACATACCTGTGTTGTTTGTATGGGGTGCTCAGACGGATTATCAGGCGTTCAACGACCTGCAAACAGGATTTGCTCTTGAAGGGTACAGCGGATCGCTGACAGATATGAAAGGCGTGTGGTCGGAAGGATTCAGTTTGTTCAATACCGATGAACAGACCAGAGATATGTTTCCTTCGCTTCCACCATTGTCTGTTCCTTTCGGCGATTTCTCTTTTTCACCCGGAGCCTCGGCTGCTCTGATGCGACAGGTAGGAAGTATCAAAACCCAAACACCACTCATTGCATTTAACAAGCTTCAGGACAATAAGGTCGGTCTGGTGAGCGGAGAAGGATTGTGGCGATGGAAACTGCTCTCATATGCGCAGTTCGAATCTCATGAGCCCTTCACTCAGTTTGTCACCAAGAGTGTTCAGTATCTCGCTTCGCGGGAAGACAAGAGTTTCTTCAGGGTGAATGGAGATAACGACTTTGATGAGAATGAAAACATCATTTTCAGTGCAGAGCTGTATAACGAAAGCTATGAACCGCTGAACGACCGCGAAGTGTCTATGGTCATCACCAACGAGAACGGAGATGCATACAACTACACCTTCTCGGCAGTAAACGGACAATACCGTCTTGACGCCGGTCAGCTGCCCGTTGGCAATTATCGTTACACAGCCAAAGCCAGTAATGGCGTTCAGGAAATGACGGTGAACGGTCAGTTTTCAGTGAGTCCTCTTTTGCTTGAATCACTAAACACAGTGGCAGATCATATTCTGATGAACCAGATTGCTCAGGAGAACGGCGGACAGATGGTGTTGCCGGATCAGATGAGCACTTTACCAGAACAAATTGCACAAGCCAAAACCATACGTCCGATGAGTTTTGAAAACACAAAGCTCAATGATCTGATAGACTACAAATGGCTGCTGGTAATCATTATCGCCATGTTCGGCCTTGAATGGCTGTTGCGCAAACGCGCCGGAACTTATTGATGCACGATGCTTCGCAAGGCCTGGTCAAAAAGATGGTTCAGATGGCTCTCGGTCTTCCTGGTAGTTTTTATTCTGCTGTTTTCATTTCGCAACCCCATTCTCCGGGGCATCGGACATTACCTGCTGGCGGCAGATGAGCTTACAAAAACCGACGCTGTATTTGTTCTCGGTGGCAACAGCTACGAGCGTGGCCTCGAAGGCGCAGCCGTCTACGCTCAGTTTCCGGGAACACCCATTATAGCTACAGGAGCCAATATTCCAATGCAGCTGCTGGCCTTTGATACAACTCTCACAGAAGCAGAATTGAGCAGGATGTTGCTTATGAAAAAAGGCGTTCCCGACTCATTGGCCATTGCATTCAAAACCGGAACAAGCACCAGAGAAGAAGCGGAATCCATCTTGCCATATTGCCGTGAACACGGCTATACCACCATCACGGTGATATCGAGCGCCTTTCACCTTCGCCGGGTGAAGAGCGTTTTCAAATCCGTCTTTGAGGATTCAGGAATTGAGTTGCGACTTCATGGCGCGAAGTCGAAAGATTTCGACCCAAACGAATGGTGGAAACACGAAGAAGGTCTCATCACCGTAAATAATGAGCTGATGAAGATGATCTATTATTTCTTTAAATACTGACCGCCGGGAGCGGCAGAAACTCACGCCTCGACAAACTCTCGCTCCTTCACGTTAAGCACCTTCGTGTACTTTTTCAGCGAGCGAAGCACAATGAAGATGGCAAAAGCAATGGCCAGTGAGATGTGCCAGAACGGACTTACCAGCGACTTCCAGTCGGTGTAACCGAAATGCACATAATTTTTCAGCGCATCCAGCAAAGCAAAAGAGAGGAATATGGCGAAGAAGCCATTGTATTCCCGCTTCATCACATTGCGGAATGAGAAGTGCCAGCCGGCGCCCTGATAGCGGAAAAGTGCGGGCCAGAAAGCCGGAGTTTTTTCTGCCCAGTTGAGATAAATCTGTCCGAATTTCCTTCTCAGAAACGCTTCTTCCGCGAACATGATTCTTTCATAGTACACCCAGAATAAGAGGCAGCACAACAAGGTAAACCACCAGTTGCCCACGTACATGATGATGCCCAGCCACATGAAGAAATTTCCCAGATAAAGCGGGTGCCTCACCATAGAATAGACTCCTTTCGTGTTGAGCACCTCGGCTACCTGTCCTTCTTTGGTATTTCTTCCTGAAGTTCCCTTGGGTGTGTAGCCGACGGTCAGGGCGCGAATCAGCTGTCCGAAGAGAGCCACCGCCAGACAAGCGATTGCCCAGTTTTGGGTATAGATCGGCTGGTGCTCATCGAATTCAAAAACAATGACAAATGCAGCGAGGATGTATAGCACAAGCGGCAAAAAACTTCTCCAGCGAAACAACCAGTTGCCGCTCTTTTCGAATTCTTCAATCAATGCCATACAGAGAATATTTTAATATTAGTAACTCAATTCCGGTTGGGCTTCCTGCAAAGGAATAAATGTGGTGGCTATGCCGAGATAATGATATTGCTGTCCACCATAGTCGATGGTAAACACAGAGCCGAGAAAGTAATTCTTCCGTGAAATGAGCCTTCGGGCAATATCGCGCATCATTTCACGAACATCTTCGGTAAGTGCCTCATCCGCCCCTGCACCGGCAGCCTCAGTAATTTTTTCTTCGGCAGTCCTGATAAATTGCTCTTCATCCGGATTGGTAATGGCGAGAATGGCTACGAGCAATGGCAGCATAATGAGTGCAATTCTGAGGGCCAGTTTACCGGGTTTCATGTCAGAGGTTCTTCGTGCCAAAGGTAATCACGGAAACCAGGGCAGCTGTTTCTGTGCGCAGACGGGCATTTCCCAGGCTTACTCCTGTGGCTCCCTTCTCTGTGGCCATTTGTATTTCATGTGGCGAGAAGTCGCCCTCAGGACCAATCATGACGCAGGCATTTTGTCCGGCGACAAGGGCATCCCGCAGCAGAACGCGACTCATATCCTCACGGCAATGGGCCAGATACATGGCACATGGGCCCATAGACCCGAGCACCTTTTCGAACGGAACCGGTTCATCAATGGCGGGCAGATATGTGCGTTTGCTTTGCTTCATGGCAGCAATGGCCACGCGCTGAAGGCGATTCATATTAACCCTGGGTTTTTCGCTGTGCTCTGAAACAAAGAGTCTGATTTCGTGAATCCCTACCTCAACGGCTTTTTCAACAAACCATTCGAGGCGATCCTGATTTTTGGTAGGCGCAATGGCGATTGAAAGTGCAGGTGTTTCCTGCTCATGAAAAGAGCTTTCAACTACTTCAAGAAACAACTTCTTGCCATGGCCTGCTATCTCGCACAAGGCTGTTGTTCCCTTCCCGTTGGTGACCAAAAGCTGGTCGCCGGTACTCAAGCGCATCACGGCAAGATGGCGAGACTCATCGTCGTCGAGTGCAAAGGTGCCTGAAACAGGCAAGTCGGCACAGTAGAAGAGATTCATGATGAGATTCTGTTGTTCTTTTTGCGAAGCATCAGGTCTGCCAGGACCATGGCACACATGGCTTCAACAACAGGCACAGCGCGGGGTACAACACATGGATCATGTCTGCCTTCGATGGTCAGTTCGCTCACTGAGCCATCTGCATTGAGCGCCTGCTGTGGCCGGGCGATGCTGCTGGCAGGTTTGAAAGCTGTGCGGAAAATAAGATCCTGTCCATTGCTGATGCCTCCTGAAGTACCTCCGGCATGATTAGTAGCGGGCTTTCCGGAATCATCCCAGGCGTCATTCATCTCGCTTCCCTTCAATTCCGCAGCACCGAAACCTTCACCCATCTCGAACCCGCGGGTAGCCGGTATGCTCAGCATGGCATGTGCGAGAAGGGCAGGCAGCTTATCGAACACCGGTTCTCCCA
>JBEAZL010000239.1:0-5150 GCA_041170085.1 Bacteroidota bacterium | reverse complement strand
TTGATCTTGCTTGTTCGCGCAACTCCAGATAAATAAAAGGTTTACAAGTGCAACAACGATGGTGATGGTGAGTCTTGACATAGGATCATGATTAAGAAATTCTGAGCTCCGTACAGGAATGTCTCTTTATGGTTCAATGATGATGTGCAGAATTTCAAAATTCCACACAGAATCTGAAAAATGATTGAACTGGAATTTGAGAGCAATTCAAAATCAGAAACGGCATCTTGCCTATGAACATAAAAAAAGGGGCCTTTGGCCCCTTTTTCTCTTTCGCATCGGGAAAGAATTAGTTCACTGCATTAGGACAGTTGCGGAATTCCAAATCCTTCTTGGCCTTATCTCTGAGGCCGCCGTCCTTCTGAATAGCGTTAACAAGGTGACTGGCTACGCTTGTGCAATCGCCACTGCGGGCAGCGATTACTGCGCGCAGATAATCAGCCAATGCGCTGTTGTCATTGCTTGAACCCATGTCTGACTGGGCACCTGCGTTGTCACCATTAAGCAACTTGGCCAGAGCCGTGTTGAATGTGGTGTATCCGCTCATATTGCTTACAGCAGAAGCGTAGTCACCATTCTGGATGCTGATGAGTGCTTTGTTGTACTTCACCTCGTTACCAGCATTTCCGGCTTCGTTGTAGTACTTCATGGCACCATTGCGGTCTCCGTTGAGGCGGGTCATTACACCCATATTGTTGGCTACTTCAGGCGACTTCTTCAGTTCGTAAGCCTTTTTGAAGTTTGACTCAGCATCCTTGATTTTGTTCTGCATGTACAGAACACAACCAGCGTTGTTGTGAGCACGGTAATCGTTAGGGAAGTTCTTCTTGGCAGCATTGTACATGGCCAGCTTTTCATCGAGATTCTCGGTCAGGGTAGCCGCCTTCAGAATCTCTTCCAGTTTCAGCGCATCAGGGTTAGATTTTCCAAGGCTGAGGAGTTCAGCATCAGAGTATCCTTCCAGATCGTAGCTCACAGTGAAGAGGGCACGACGCAGTGACGGGAAGATATCCTTCTGGATTTCAACGTAGGTCTTAGAGATATTCTTGATCTCCTGCTCGCGGGCAGCGAGGTCAGTGGTTTTCTGAAGGATACGGATGATGATGTCGCGGTCAGCGATATTCGACTTTTCCATAGACTGGCGGAATCCTTCCCAGTCTTCACCTTTAGGGTTGAGACGGGTCTTGGCACCAAACATCGCATCCAACTTCAGCTTCTTCAGGCGATCATTGAAAGCCTTCTGAGCGCTGGCAGCACGTTCTGTTGCGAGGTTATCATTCAAAAGGATTTCACCTTCAGGAGAGGCGTAAGACATGATTTCGATATCCTTCACTACGATTTTCGGATTGGCAGAAGCCTGCATCAGGAAAGTATCGAGTTCAAGGATATCTTCCTGCTTCAGTTCAGCTGGCTTAACTACAGAAGAGTTATAATCGTAGTTAATCTGAGCAGTAGTGCTGAAAGGAAGAGTGCGGACAAATGCATCTTTAGACATGATAACCTTGTCATCGCTCTTCATCAGGTATGGAGTAGCAATAACCCCTTTACCGATTACCATTGGCTCAAACTCAGCGGTTTCAGAACCTTTAGAACCTTTGATGCGCAACTGGAGGTCGCTCATTTCCATGCCTGGCTTGAAGGCAATCCTGTCTGTGTAAGAGAAGCTCTTACCCGACTTGTAAGGGATTACTTCGTAATTGCCAACGGCTTT
Organism: Bacteroidota bacterium; assembly: GCA_041170085.1. Classification (GTDB taxonomy): domain Bacteria; phylum Bacteroidota; class Bacteroidia; order Flavobacteriales_D; family Sanyastnellaceae; genus JAWXBG01. The sequence continues at coordinate 3,439 of JBEAZL010000239.1, read as the reverse complement.
CTCACCCTGGAAGCCCTTCATCTTGAAGGCTGTTTCACCACCTTCGTAAACGAGTACTGGTGTGGTTTCGGCAACTACTTTACGGTGAAAATATTTTTCAGGGAAACGGCCAGTTACGGTGAGCACAACAGTATCACCGTGAACTTCAAGAGGGTCAGGAGTGATCTTGGCTCCGAGTTCCTCTTTGTACTTTTCCATTTTGCCCAGTCCCCCACAAGCGGCCAGGGTTACTACAGTAACCAGTCCGAAAACGAGGTAAACGAGATTCTTTTTCATGAGATTATTATTTATGTAGCGTGTTGAGAATGCCAGTTAATCCGGCCGCAAAGCTAAATTGAGAATGACGGATTTGCACAAAAAAACTGCAATAACCGCTCGCAGTTATTGACATCCAAAATAATGTTCTTGTGTATAACTGAATGGCTTGTCAGGCAACTAAATAGCTTGTAAACAGTGAATTAATCACCATTTACAACTACACCCATAGAACAGAATTTCTTGATTCTGGTCTTGATTCGATCTTCAGGATCCTGAGCCATGAGTTTATCCAGGTGCTTTTTGAGTTCCTTGCGCATGGTCTCAGACATCTCTTCAGGATTCCTGTGTGCACCACCTAGGGGTTCTTTAATGATACCATCGATGAGTTTATTGTGCAGCATATCTTCCGGGGTCAGCTTGAGCGCTTTGGCGGCGGTAACCTTATGATCCCATGACCTCCACAGTATCGATGAGCAAGATTCGGGCGAGATAACAGAATACCAGGTATTCTCCAGCATCAGGACCTTATCGCCGATACCGATACCAAGGGCCCCGCCGGAGGCGCCTTCACCAATGATTACGCAAATAACAGGAACACGCAGCTTCATCATTTCAAAGAGGTTGCGTGCAATGGCTTCTCCCTGCCCTCTTTCCTCCGCCTCAAGCCCCGGAAAAGCTCCGGGAGTATCGATCAATGTGACAATGGGCTTATTAAACTTCTCAGCTAATTTCATGAGCCGTAAAGCTTTGCGGTATCCTTCAGGATTAGCCATTCCAAAATTGCGATACTGACGCAACTTGGTGGTTACCCCTTTTTGTTGTCCGATAAAGCATACGCTGTGTCCTTCGAACATACCGAACCCTCCCACCATGGCCTTGTCATCAGAGACATTGCGGTCTCCGTGCATCTCGATCCATGATCCTTTGGTAAGATCTTCGATATATTTCAGCGTATATGGACGTTCCGGATGACGACTTACCTGCACCCTCTGCCAGGGGTCGAGGTTTCCATAGATTTCCTTGGTCTTTTCCTTGATAGCCTTCTCAATGTCCTTGATCGCGCCAGACATATCAACGTTGGTCTTAGCCTCGGTCTCCTTCATCTTCTCCAACTGCTCGTTGAGTTCTTTGATGGGCTGTTCAAAATCCAGATACGTTGTCATGAAAAGAAAATTTTGGCGGGCAAGTTACAAAAGTGAAGAATAGCCTTACACCCGGGATTTGGAAAGGTAGTCCTTCAGCTTTGAAAAAGCAATAGCGCGGTGACTGATCAGGTTCTTTTCTTCAAGGCTCATCTCGGCGAAAGTTCGGGATGAACCGTCAGGAACAAAAACAGAATCGTATCCGAATCCCGCGGTACCTCTGGTCTCTCTCGCAATATGTCCGTGAACTATGCCTTCAAAGTAATGGACCTCACCATTCGAACACATACAGATTACGGTTCGAAAACGAGCCCTCCGGTTGGCGACATGTTTCATTTCATCCAGCAGTTTTGCGATGTTATCTGCTGAGTTGCGCTGTTCTCCTGCATATCGCGCGGAATGAACACCGGGGGCGTTATTCAGGGCCTCTACCTCAAGACCTGTATCATCGGCGAAACAAGGGACCATGTAATTTTTGACCACGAACGAAGCCTTCAGAAAAGCATTTTCATTCAGTGTCGAACCTGTTTCAGGAATTTCTTCTGTGCAACCGACAGACGCCAGTCCGCGAATACTTCCGGTCATCCCGAGCTTGACAGATATCTCCCTTATTTTATGCTCATTGGATGAAGCAAAAATCAGATTCATATTTACTTGACAGAATAATCGGGTTCAGTAATGACACCACCTTCGTAGAACCTGCGCTTCAGTTTGTATGTTGCCGTGTGGTCGATCTTAGGTACAATGCTTATAAAGCGAGGTCTCTCAAAGGGATTCAGCTCTTCGCGAAAAGCACTGATAAGCTTCAGAACATCAATGGACTCAGGTTCTTCAGATTCAATGAAAAGGGCGACTTTCTCGCCGCGCTTGTCATCCGGGATTCCCATAACAAAATACCTTCCCTGTATCAGGTGGCGAACTTTTCTCTCTAATTGTTCGGGATGGATTTTTATTCCTCCGCTATTGATCACAAAATCAGCCCGTCCGACAAATCTGAATCCCCCGCCCTGCCCCGACTCTACCACATCGTTGGTGATCAGGTTGTGAAGGTTCCACCTGGGGGCATCAATAACCAGACAAGACCTGTCGTCAAGTGAAAGGCTAACTCCGGGCAGCGGAGCAAAGAAATCCGATTGCGACGGCCCGTTGATCTCGCGCAGTGCAATATGACTTGCCGTTTCTGTCATTCCATATGTCTCAATGCACCGAACCTTGCTGCTCTGCAGAGCTGCGGTGAGAGGACCTGAAATCCTCTGCCCGCCGATCAGGCAGCATTTCAATCTGTGAAACATACTGTCTTCACTTGCCAGACAAGCCAATGTCTGAACGGGAGTCAAAGCCGTGAGATCAAAAGTTTGTCTGATTCCTGCAAAAGGATCTTCGGAAGGTTTGATCCAGGTGAGCTGCCAGCGGTTCACCAGAGCGCGAATGATCATCATTTTACCCGCGATATATTCAGAGGGCAGACAAAGAAGCACTCTTGAAGCAGCCGGCAGGCCAAGCACTGAAGCAGTTGTCCTGGCACTGTGCGTCATCATCTCCTTGGATAACTCCATCGTCCTCGGTTCTCCTGTCGAACCACTCGTCCGCACCTCCATAACAGAACCCGGCCCCAGCCATTGCAAAATGACCATGAGGTGGCTGCGTTCCCAGGGCTCCACTTCCGGGAGGCGGTTCCAGCACCACAATTCCAAATCCGATTTAGAAAATTCGTATCCCTGAACGCTGTATTTCATCGATGGTATTCAAAAGGGGAATTTGCTTAGGTATAAAAGTAAGGCAGCCATTGCTCATCTCAATCGGTGATTCCAGGTTATTGAGGTATAAAGATCCTGTACCCAATCCCTGCGGTAAATCAGTGCCGTAGCAGGATGTCCACTGAGCAATTGCCGCCAGACCCAGATTGCTTTCGAGCATAGAGGTTACCCAGCTGCCCACACCTGTCTCCATAGCGACAGCAGACCATTCCATCGCCTGTGAAAATCCACCGACCAGAGTAGGTTTTATAACCACATAATCCGGAGCGATGGCATTTAAGA
>JBEAZL010000238.1:0-3661 GCA_041170085.1 Bacteroidota bacterium | reverse complement strand
AGCTAAAGTACGCAGAAAATCCCGTAATCCAAAGTGAAAGACGTTCTCCAACCCACAAAGGGTTGCATGGCTCCTCTTAATCCTTCAGGATGTGCACATAACCCTCGAAATCTTCTCCGTCCGACCTGTTCAAAATATAGAAGTAAACACCAGATGGCACGTCGCCTCCGTCCCAGCTACCAGAGTAGTCTTCAGAGCTGTATACTTCATTGCCCCAACGATTGAAAACAGTGAGTTTGCTGTTTGGGAAGCCGAAGAGACCATCAATGAAGAAAGTCTCATTCTTGCCATCCTGATTCGGCGTGAATATGTTCGGGATGATGATGCTGCATTGTTCAACGTGAACATTCACCTCACCGGCTCCAAAACACTGGTCATTGATCACAATGGTATAATCACCCAGGTAGAGCCCGGTGAATTGTCCTGCGTTCGCTGAAATCAGCGAATCAATGGAGTAGTCGAATTCATAAGGTGGTACACCCCCGCTCACGATGATTCCGGATTCAACACCAAAACAAATATCGAAGTCTTCAACCACTGTGAATTCGCCCTGTGGTTCGAGCACATTGATGGTGAGCGAAGAGGAATTTTCGTTGCCACATTCATCTTCCACAACTACCTGATAGCTCGTAGTACTTTGAGGAGATACATTGATTTCTTCTCCTTCGCCAAGTCCGGTCCATTCGTAGGTCAAATCGCCGAGACCTCCATTCGCACTGGCGCTGATATCAACGGATTCACCCTGACAAATGGTCTGGTTACCGGATGTGCTCACATTGACAGGAACCGCGGGCATACTCACAACAACGGTCTCAGTGCCGCTATTGCCGCATTCATCTGTAACAGTAATTTCAATGTTTATGGGATTGTCTGTTTGATATGTCAATGAATTTGTGCTTGACAGAACCTGACCATTGAGCTCCCATTCGTACGAATATGAGCCAGCTCCTCCGGAACCACCTGCATTGGCGGTAAACGGAGTAATACAATTGGCATTGATGCTGTTGTCTACCAGAACATCAATAGCCAGAGGCGGAAGGTTAATGGTCATCTGGTCAGTACCGACATTTTCACATTCATCCAGAACAGTTACCGTTACAACTGTTTGTTCGGCAACCTGCACGTCAATCGGATTCTGGCTTCCAAGTACCTCGCCGCCCACATCCCAGGAATAGGTGTAATTGCCAATTCCACCGGAAGTCTGTGCGAATATTTCAGACACATCAAGGCACGTGACATCAATATCATCACCCAATTCCACAAAAACAGGTACAGGCGGGAAAGTGAAACTTAGCTGATCACTGGCGGTTTCCAGACATTCGTCAGTGACAATTAGTGTCACATCGCCGGCATCATCTGTATTCAGGCTGAGAACTTCATCGATAGATACAGGCTCCCCGTTTACTTCCCACTGATAAGTATACTCACCTGAACCACCTTCAACATTTGGGTTCACAAGCACGGTTTCCAGACATGAGAATTCCAGATCAGGGCCAGCATCGACCACAAGGGGCGGATAATCAACAAAACTGACAGTAACCGAACCCGTAGACGGAGTAGTTCCGCATGTATCAGTGGCAGTATAGAAGTAGGTGGTCTCTACCTGAGGACTGACTATATATGGGTTACCAATATCCCCATTGCTCCATGTGACGGTATAGGTTCCATACCCTCCCATGACGTTCACTTGAAGTGTGGCAGATTCTCCACATTCGATTTCCTGATCTTGTATAATGGACATCATGGGGTTCAATTCGCCAATGAAAAAGTTTAGCGTGTCGTCAGAGCCGCAACTCACAGAGGAGGAAATGACGATAATGATATCCTCGAGACCTTCAGTAACGCCATCCTGGTATGCAATGATGGGAATCTCAACTTCTGTCTGGCCCTCCGCGAATACGATGGTATCCGGAATCAGTTCGTAGTCTGTTCCGTTGATGGCAGTTCCGCTGATATCAAGAATGAATGTTTGCTCATAGTCCTGTGATTCAGGGCGGCTCAGTACGATGTTGGCACCAAGACAACCTTCGTAGGCAACGGTGTCCGAAGGGGCAATGTCAGGAGTTTCAAATGCAAGTCCGAGTTCATTGCTGGAGAAGCTGCCAGCTTCGAGGAATACCCATGAGTTGTAGCTGGAGTCTCCGCCGTCGCCAATAGCGAGTTTGATATGGTATGTCTGTCCGCACTGCACGTTAGCAAAAGCCTGAAGAACAGTGGTGAAACCATCCGGCTGTATGTAAAAGCTGCTCGTGTTGTATGGTGCCGTTCCGCCATTTCCGTTGTGCACATAATAGGCGCAATACTCACAAGGACCGTTGGTACCTGTGCTGCCATTGTTCAGGTTGTTGATGGTAACAGGCAGGGAAGTATTGGGTATGAGAGCAATATTGATGGCGTTGTTGCTGTATGGGCCGCTGATGCCGGGACCACTAAGGAAGAAACCAAAAGCATCGTTGAACGAAGAGTTGGAAAACTCGGGATACTCATCAGATCCGAACACATAGTTGAACACTATGCTGTCTCCGGTTGGAACAAAGTCGAATTCAAGTACACACCGGTCGTTGATGGCGTTTCCGCTGAGAAGAGCCAGGTCGGGGTCTGAGCCTGTGCCGTAAGATGTGCTGATGGAACCGTTGTTGTTAGGTCCACTGGCTGTATTTGCATTTCCTGAACTCATCACCACACCCGATCCGATACCCAGGTTGCAACTGGCACAGGTAAAGGAGGCAATGGCATCGTTGTTTCCGATAAAACTGATGTTCGAGACTTCGATACCTTCTCCAAGAAGGAAGTCCTGCACAGCAGAAACAGAGTTGGTGGCATTATTGATATTCAGCTGGGAGTGAATAATCCCTGTGCACAGCACAAACACAACACAAAGCAGAGCAGATATTCTCATGACATCAAGGTTTCGAAGGTTAAGGCACGGCAAGATAAGCTACATCCGCCTCAGAATGATTACTTTTTTGCCAGATGAGTTGCCCGGACTTTCAAATTCCGCCGGGAAATATCAAAAACGGGTATGAACTGAAGCATGGAGGTATAGATGGTCAGAATCGGATAAGATCAGCATTTACCTTTGTGGCATGTCGCGCATCATTAGCATAGAAGAACTCACCAAGTGGTACACCATCGGACAGGAAACTGTAAAGGCACTCAACGGTGTAAATCTCAGCGTAGAGAAGAATGAATATCTCGCTTTGATGGGGCCTTCCGGAAGTGGCAAGAGTACGCTGATGAACATTATTGGCTGTCTGGACACCCCTACGAGTGGACGCTATTTTCTGAACGGTCCTGATGTGGCGAGGCTTACCGACAATGAACTAGCAGAGATCCGGAATAAGGAAATAGGATTTGTATTTCAGACCTTTAACCTGCTGCCGAGGTATTCTGCGTTGGAGAATGTAGCCCTTCCGCTTGTCTACGCGGGTTTCAGCAAGGCTGAGCGAGAGGCTAGGGCCAAGGAAGTACTGGCACAGGTGGGACTTGCTGACCGCATGACTCACAAGCCCAATGAATTGTCGGGAGGTCAGCGCCAGAGAGTTGCTGTGGCCAGGGCATTGGTCAACAGGCCCTCTATCATTCTCGCGGACGAGCCAACGGGTAATCTGGATACCAAGACCTCTTATGAAATTATGCGTCTTTTTCAGGATATTCATGA
>JBEAZL010000237.1:0-4458 GCA_041170085.1 Bacteroidota bacterium | reverse complement strand
GATGTGAGCAAAACCAAATCCTGCCCCCCAGAGTAACTGCCCGTATTGCGGGACAAATGCTGCGATAATTCCAAGAGTGGATATGGCCATTCCCAGATATCGGAGAGTTTCAATGGCATATCGTCCTGTTGCATATAACGATATGCCATAAAAGGTAAGCGATGCCGGGGCAAGCCATTCAGGATACCTGTGATAGAGCAGCGCCAGACAAAACAGTCCTCCGGTTGTGAGCATAAAGGCAAGGTTGATGGTCATGCGCCGGGCCGAACTGTCCCATACAGGAAGCCCCAGCTTCATTGCCCTGCGGTATGTCATCCATGCGGCTGTGATAATGGCGAATACCAGCATGGCTGAGGCAATCAGGAGTAGGGAGGTGAGCAAACCTTGATCATATTCACCTTCCGGCATCATCATGTCGCGCAGGTCCATGGCTTCGGACACAGATGTTCCTGTGATGATGTGGAATGAAGCAAGGCCTGCGAGGGCAATGAGTCCCATGACTATTCCGGCACCACCGCTCAGCGGCTGGAATCGCGACGAGCGTTCCATCAGCGTCCGGATTTCCTTGAGATTCTCGAGATGTTGTTCTTCGTTACCCATTATAAAAAGTACTTTGAAATGCAAAGTAAAGGTATATCTGACGATGATCCTCCTTTAATCATCAGAAAATATGTGAAAGAGGCCTGTACGCGCCTATCATAGTCACTGATATGCATCCTGACACTATAAGGCTTATGAGTCTATATTTGCCATAACAAGCAAATTCTATGTCTGCCATCAATCAATACATCGACCAGAACCGCGACAGGTTTCTCAATGAACTTTTGGATCTTCTCCGCATTCCCAGCGTAAGTGCAAATCCTGCACATGCGGGTGATATGCGACGAATGGCTGAAGCCACGCGCGACAGCCTGATTTCAGCGGGTGCTGATAAGGTTGAAATCTGTGAAACCGCCGGCTATCCGATAGTGTACGGCGAGAAATTCATCGATCCGTCGCTGCCTACCGTACTGGTTTACGGACACTATGATGTTCAGCCACCAGATCCTTTGGATCTCTGGACCAGCCCGCCATTTGAGCCGGTTATCAAAAAGACGGACATACATCCTGACGGTGCCATTTTCGCACGCGGGTCTTGTGATGATAAGGGGCAGTTCTACATGCATGTGAAGGCATTTGAAACCATGATGCAGACGAACACCCTGCCCTGCAATGTGAAGTTCATGATAGAGGGTGAAGAAGAGGTAGGCAGCAACAACCTGGGAAACTTTGTCATCCAGAATAAGGAGCGTCTGAAGTGCGATGTAATTCTCATCTCGGATACCAGCATCATTGCCAACGATACACCCAGCATCGACTGCGGATTGCGTGGTCTGAGCTATCTTGAAGTAGAAGTGACTGCCGCAAACCGCGATTTGCACTCAGGTGTATACGGTGGCGCAGTGGCGAACCCGATCAATGTGCTCGCACGCATGATTGCTTCGATGCATGATGACAACGGGCATATTACCATTCCCGGTTTTTACGATAAGGTACAAGAGCTCACCGATACTGAGCGCGCAGAGCTGAACAAAGCACCTTTCGATATCGAAGCATACAAGAAAGACCTGGGCATCGATGATGTTCAGGGCGAGAAGGGTTATACCACCATCGAGCGCACCGGTATTCGTCCAACACTTGATTGCAACGGTATTTGGGGCGGATATACAGGAGAGGGTTCAAAGACAGTTCTGCCTTCGAAAGCTTTCGCTAAAATTTCGATGAGGCTTGTTCCTCACCAGACCACAGATGAGATTACGGAATTATTCGCCAATCATTTCAGGAGCATTGCACCGAAAAGTGTGAAGGTTGAAGTAAGGCCTCATCACGGTGGAGAGCCGGTGGTGACACCTACAGACTCTAAAGCATATCAGGCGGCGAGTGATGCCATGGAAGAAACATATGGCAAGAAGCCAATTCCAACCCGCGGAGGCGGAAGTATACCGATTGTTGCACTTTTCGAGAGAGAACTGCAGGTAAAAACTGTTCTGATGGGATTTGGCCTGGATTCTGATGCACTACATTCACCAAATGAGCATTATGGTGTATTCAATTATTTCCAGGGTATTAAGACCATTCCGCTGTTCTTCCGCAACTACGCGAAATAGTTATATGAAAATGAGACTTACCGGCGGTAGCAGGATCATTCTTTTGATGCTGCTGCCGCTTCTTTTTTCCTGTAAGTTGTATCAGGATGTGGAGGTGGTTGAAGTAGAAAATATTGTTTTCAATGAATTTGGCGACAAGGGTGCAGAGGCAGAAGTGTGGCTGAAAATCAGCAACCCCAACGGATATAAGGTGTTGCTTACTGAATCTGCCATTGATCTGTATTTCGAAGGTCGTCCTATGGGTGAGGTATTGCTTCTTGATAAAATTGAAGTGCCTAAGAAGTCGCAATCGACACAGGTCATGAAAGTTGAAGTGCAATACGACAATCTCGAAGAGTTACTCGGCAATGTGCTTGTGCTTTTGTTCAAGGAAGAGTTTCAGCTCGAGGCGAAAGGCTATGTAAAAGGAAAGGCCCTGTTCGTTGCCAAGAAAGTGGACATCAACTTCAGGGAAACACTAAGTCGTGAGGATCTTGGACTGTAATACTGACCATGTTCAGCTTCAGGAATAAAAGAATTCTGATCATTTCACCAGAGGGCTGGGGAAGGAGTTTCCTGTCCAAGCACCATTATGCTCAAACCCTTGCAGAATCGGGCGCTGAGGTTTGGTTTCTTGCACCGGGAAACGGGCATGAAATGAAGCCTTTTCCGAATTTGAAATTAACCGTGCTTTTTCATGAAGGCACCAGAGGTCTCCGCCATATTCCTCGATTTCTTGCCCACAGAATGATGCGTCGTGAAGCCCGGCAAATTGAATCCATCACCGGAGGAAGATTTGATGTGGTCTGGAGTTTTGACAGTTCGCGGTTGTTTGACCTTTCCGTATTTGATGGAGCATTCCGCATATATCACATGGTGGATGAAAGAAACGATTTCAACCTTTCAGTTATAGCTTCCACTGCAGATATCTGTCTGGCCGTAACATCCTCTATGGTGTCCAGACTTTCTGTTCATAACAGACGAAGTTATTTTGTTCAGCATGGTCACATTCCCGGTTCAGATGTCGATGTAGCTCTGCCAGCCGGAAAGAATAAGATCAGGGCATTATATGCAGGAAACCTCAGGATGCAATTCCTCGACTGGGAGTTAATCGGCAAGGTGGTGCGCTCGTTTCCGGATGTGGATTTTTATTTCGTTGGTAGTAGAGGTGGCGGAAACATGAATCCCGGTGATTGGCCTGTTCATCCCGAAATGCTTCGGTTGCATGAGTACCCTAACGTCATACTTACCGGAGAAGTAGATTATGCCGCGTTGAATTCATTTATGCAGCAAAGTGATATTCTTCTGTTGATGTACGATGCGAAGCGCTTCCCCGATGAAGTGGCAAATTCGCATAAGATTCTTTCTTACCTTTCATCGGGAAAGGTTGTTGTGGCCACTTACACAAGGGAATATGACGGCATGGGTTTGCTGGAAATGGCTACAGATCAAGAATCGTACATGAGTATTCTGAAAGAGGTGGCTGACAATAAGGATGCATACAACAATCCCGCGCTGATGAGCAAGCGCATGTCATATGCGAACGAGCATACATACATGAAGCAGCTGACTCGCATAGAGGAATTAATTTCCAAAGTCAAATCATGAAAAGGGGCCTTGTATCGGTGATCATGCCGGCGAGAAATGCTTCGGCATATATCGAGGAGGCCATACGCTCCGTAATCGCTCAAAGCTATACTTCCTGGGAATTGCTGATTGTAGATAATGGCAGCACAGACAACACGTATGATATTGCCCACTCATTTCTGGATTCCAGAATCACAGTTTTGAGAGAGCCGCACAAACTGGGAATAGGATATGCCAGAAATAAGGCCATGCACGAAATGGTTGGCGAGTATTTCTGTTTTCTGGATGCAGATGACAGATTAACTCCCGATAGCCTGAGTTGCAGAATCGGCTTATTTCAACAAGATCCGGAGCTATCCTTTGTGGATGGCTGGGTGGAGACATGGAACCGAGATTTCAGTCAATGTTCTTCCGTATGCAAACCGTCGTTTCGTGGGTACCCGCTGCATGAAGTAGTTTCTCTTTCCGCGCGATGTGTTTGTGCTGTGAGCTGGATGGTTCGCAGAAAGCCAGGTATTGAATATCGTTTCATGGAAGGATGGAGTCATGCAGAGGATCTTGCCTTCTACATCAGCATTGCCCGACAGGGCAAGTATAGTTATACAGAGCAGCCAGTATATCAGGTTCGTCGCGGACATCAGAGTACGATGTCTGATTTGAAAGGTTTACAGGATGGATACGGGCACGTACTGAGATATATGCAGACAATTCCTGAACTAAGTAATGAAGAGCTGGAAGCAGCGCG